>JAUQXD010001441.1 GCA_030834835.1 Thermoflexales bacterium
AAGGAGATTCATGCCCGTACGCACTTTTGTCACTCCCAAAGCGGGTTCCGGTTTTCTCAACGTCCGCAGCGAAGCCCGGCTGGACGCGGCCAACATCGTCGGCGCATTGAATGAAGGTGTGCGCCTGGAGTTCGTCGGCGAGAACAGTGGCTGGTATGCCGCCCGCGTCTTCGTCTCGACGCTCGTCGCCAACGCCGCCGACGGCCGTTTCGTGCGGCTGAACGCGGGCGGCGACTTTGCCAACATCCGATCGGCCCCGCGCACCGACGCCGGCACCGATGTGGGCGATTTGAGGGCGAATCAACGGCTGGAATTGATCGAACGATCCGGCGACTGGCTCGTCGCCAAAGTCTATGTCTCAGCCGCGTGGTGCGACCTGATCACCGAAGGCCAGTCCGATCCGATCGTGCCGGTGGCCGATGGCTTCGATGTGCCTGTCGGCACATCCGACGAGCGCGCCTCGGCCAAGATTTGGCCCGGTTCGTGGATCGATGCCGTGCCCTATGGCACACGCTACGATGCCACCGGCAAATGGGCCATTCACACCGGCGCCGACCTCAATCTGCCGGCCGATGCCGACGCGCATTCGGCCTGCTATGCGCCTGCGGCCGGTGTGGTGCGCGCCGCCGCCGCTTTCCCCGTGTGGGGCAATCTTGTCACCATCGAGCATAAATTAGCCGATGGCACGCGCGTATGGTCGCGGTTGGCGCATCTCGACGACATCCTCGTTCAGCCGAATCAAATCGTCACACGCGGGCAGATCATCGGGCACGTGGGCAACGCCTTTGGCCTGTTTGCCTTCCATCTGCATTACGATCTGGCGCGGCGCGATCTGGCCGCGTCACCGTCGGACTGGCCCGGCGACGATCTGCCGCGCGTGCTGCGCGACTACTACGATCCGCTGGCGTTCACGCTGGAACATCGTCCGCCCCGCCCGCAACCCGTCACGAAACTACTGATCGGCCTGCATGATGTTGAGGGTGGCGCGTGGCTGAAACAGAAAAGGATCAAGGGCGTGTGCCTGGTTTTAGCCACCGTGCAAGATCAACCGATCCAGCTGGACTTTACGAATCTATCGAACGCGGGCATCACCGTGTTGCTCCGCATCGGCTATGGCTATGCGGATGGCACCGGCACACTGCCTCGGCCCGATCAGCTGACCCAGTTCGAGAAGGCTGTGGCCGATACGCTGAATGCCGCCAGAGGCGTCACCGCTTCACACTATGGCAACGAGATCAACAATGCCATGGAGTCACCGGGCTGGAATCCGGCCACGGGCAACCCCGGCCCCAATTATTTCCCGCTGACGCCCGATTACTACATCGCGTCGTACAATCGCGTGTGGAACAGTATCCGCCTCGATGTGAAACTCGGTCCTTCCCCGCTCGATCCATTCTTCGGGCCGCCGTTTCCGTTCCTGGCGTGGAGCAGCGACAATCGCGAGTGGTGGCGGGCCATCTTGCGCGGCATCGCGGGCGCGGATGCCTTCTTCTTACACAGCAAGACGCAAAGCAACGCGACTACTGAAATCTGGTCGGGGGACAAATTCCAGAACGACCCGCTGCGCTGGCAATATCTCCACTTCCGATCGATCGAGCCATACCTTGCGGAAGTGCCAGTCAACTACAAGGGCCTGCCCGTCTACATCACCGAGGCCAATCCGCAGCGCAAGATCAACAATGCACTGGGCTGGGAAGACAGCAGCGCCATGTGGATCACTGAGTGTGTGAATTATCTCAAGACGTGGAACGCCGGGGGGGGACATCAGCCCATCAACGGCGCAGTTTTCTATCGCTGGGCCAACGACGAGTGGCAAATGTCCAACAAGTCCATGTTGCTCAACCGCGTCGAGGGTGAGGCACAGAAGTTGGGCTTGGTGTAACGATTCAATCGAAGGAACAACGCTCTCACACCAGGCCGCAAAACAGCAAAGAAACACCGAAAAACTTTGTGACTTTGCTGCTTAGCGTGAGCCTTTGGTTTTCCCGGAGTGGTATAAACGAAATTCAGGAGATTAACCAATGTCCCGTCAACCACAATCACGCGGTCAATGTCGATACTGCGGCAAAGAGTTTGCTAAAGGCGGCATGATCAAACATCTGGCGGCGTGTACGGAACGTCAGACCATCATCGCCAAAACCACGCGCCGCCCGGCCGAAAAACTCATCCACCTTCAGGCTCGCGATGCATACGGCGGTCGTTACTGGATCAATCTGGAGATGAACGGTTCCGCTACTTTGAAAGACCTGGATCACTACTTGCGCGCCATCTGGCTGGAATGCTGCGGCCATATGAGCCAGTTTTCGATCGGCGGCTGGGGCGGCGAAGAAATCCCCATGAAGACCCGCATCGATCGCGTCTTCACGCCCGAGGTTGAACTTACGCACATCTATGATTTTGGCACCGAGTCCGTGACATTGATCAAGTTCGCTGCCGTGCGTGAAGGGCAACCGACCACCAGACACCCCATCGCTTTGATGGCCCGCAACGCGCCGCCCGATTTCAAGTGTATGGAATGCGATCAACCGGCGACGCAGTTGTGTATAGAATGCCAGGTCGAAGACGATCAGCCAGGTTTCCTGTGCGACGAGCACGCCGAAGACCATCCGCATACGGGCTACGGTGAACCGATGCTCATCGTCAACTCACCCCGCATTGGACTGTGCGGCTACTGCGGCCCCGCCGAACCGCCGTACTGAGGCTGTCCTGCAAATTGTGCTTCCGGCGAAGTGGATGCCTCGATTTGAGGCGCTTGCTTCGCCGGTTTGGTTTGTTGACGCGCACCAGTAAGAGTTACTCACACTGACGTTTGCCTCGCGTTTCGATTTATTCTATACTTGGCCGCATGACCATTCACCCTCTCGAAACCTACCTGCACGACCTGCGCGACAGTCATTCAGCCGGTGTCGCCGAGACATCGCATTACGGCGCCCTCGCCAATTTGCTCAACGAAGCGGGCAAGTCGCTCAAGCCCAAAGTCAAGTGCATCATTCATCCCAGGAGCAAAGGCGCGGGCATTCCTGATGGCGGCCTCTTCACGCCGGATCAGCTGCCTAAAAATCTGTCAGGTCTGAGCGAAGCCGACCTGACAGGTTTGACGCCCGCCCGTGGCGCGCTGGAAGTGAAAGGCACATCCGCCAACCTCGATCAACTGGCGGCGAGTGCGCAAGTGGCGAAGTATCTGGACACTTACGGGCAAGTGCTCATCACCAACTACCGGGACTTTGTGCTGGTCGTGCGCGAACACGGCAAGGCTAAGAAACTGGAAGCCTATCATCTGGCCGAGTCTGAAGCGGCGTTCTGGATCGCCGCCGCCCACGCCCACAAAACCGCCGCCCTGCACGGCGAACGCTTCATGGAGTATTTGAAGCGCGTGATGCTGCACGCCGCAGCCTTGACCGCGCCCGCCGATGTGGCGATGTTCATCGCCTCGTATGCGCGCGAAGCCCGCGCCCGTATTGAGTTGGCGGGCGATGACGGGCTGGCGGCCTTTGCCAACATCCGCGCCGCGTTGGAACAATCGCTGGGCCTGTCGTTTGAAGTGGAAGCGGTCGATGGCAAGGCCAAAGGCGATCGCTTCTTCCGTTCGACACTGGTTCAAACGTTGTTCTATGGCGTCTTCTCCGCGTGGGTGTTATGGCACACCGCCAACCCCGCCCGCACCGACGAATTCGATTGGAAGGATGCGGCCTTTGACTTGCACGTGCCTGTGCTGCAAGCCCTGTTCGAGCAAGTGTCCGCGCCGTCCAAGATCAAAGGCTTGAATTTGATCGAGGTGCTGAACTGGACGGGCGAGGTGCTGCGGCGGATCGATCGCGCGGCCTTCTTTGCGAAGTTTGAAGAAGGCTATGCGGTGCAGTATTTCTACGAACCGTTCCTGGAGGCGTTTGACCCCCAACTGCGCAAAGATCTGGGGGTGGTCTACACGCCGCTGGAAGTGGTGCAGTATCAGGTGGCCCGCGTCGATGCCGTCTTGCGACAGGAGTTGGGCATTGAGGACGGACTGGCCGATCCGCGCGTGATTGTGCTCGATCCGTGCGCCGGAACCGGCCCCTATGTGCGCGAGGTGTTGTACAACATCGCCCGCACGTTGACCAACAAACATGGCGAGGCGTTGATTGGCGCGGAGTTGAAGCGCGCGGCCATGGAGCGCGTCTTTGCCTTTGAGATTCTGCCTGCGCCATTTGTCATTGCCCATTTGCAAATTAGCCTATTGTTGCAGCATTACGGCGCGACCTTTGACGATACGAAAGGCGAGCGGGCCGCCATCTATTTGACTAACGCCCTCACGGGTTGGGAAGCAACCGCGCAGCCTAAATTGCCATGGGTTGAATTGCAGCAAGAACGCGCTGCGGCCAACCACGTGAAGCAGCAGGCCAAAATTCTAGTCATCCTGGGCAACCCGCCTTACTACGGCTTTGCGGGGATCGCAGTGGACGAAGAACGCGATCTAAGTGACGCCTACCGCACCACGCAGCGCGCGCCCGCGCCGCAGGGCCAGGGCTTGAATGATCTGTATGTGCGCTTCTTCCGTATGGCCGAGCGCAAGATCGTGCAAGGCACGGGGCAAGGCATCGTCTGTTTCATTTCCAATTTTTCATGGTTGGATGGTCTATCACATACGGGTATGCGTGAGCGTTACCTTGATGTCTTCAACACGATCTGGATCGACTGCCTGAATGGCGCCAGCCGCGAGACGGGCAAGTTGACGCCCGATGGGCTGCCTGACCCCAGTGTGTTTTCCACGGACTTCAATCCCCGAGGTATTCCGTTAGGCACGGCCATTGCACTGTTGGTTAAGAAGACCGTCTCACCGCGTCCGCGCGGGGAGACGCCCACAGTGCATTTCCGCCACTTCTGGGGTAAGACCAAACGCGCTGATTTGTTGGAGAGTCTAAGCTCAGGCAAGCCCCGGCCCTATCAGCCGCTGACGCCCATACTGGAATTGGGTCTGCCTTTTACGCCATTGGCTATAGCTCAGGCTTATCTAACGTTTCCGCTGCTTCCACAACTCTTCCCAACGATCTTTCCGGGTGTCAAGACCGGCCGCGATGATGTTGTCGTAGATATTGATCGTGATCGTCTGGTAGAGCGAATGCAGAAATATTTCGATCCGAAAATCAGCCATGATGAGATGCGCCGCCTCGCGCCAAGCGCGATGACGCCTACAGAAGACTTTGACGCTATCGCCACTCGCGATCAATTGCGGAAACGCGGCTTCTTGCCCGACAACGTGGTGCGGTATTGCTATCGCCCGTTCGATGTGCGTTGGCTGTATTGGGAACCCGAAACGAAATTGCTCGATCGGAATCGCGCTGATTACTTCCCGCATGTGATTGAGAGCAATGTGTGGTTTGTCTCGCAGCAGAAGCCCAGACGTGCATGGTCAATGCCGCAGGTTATCAAGAGTATAGGCTGCCTTGATCTAATGGATCGAAGTGCGAGTTGCATCCCGCTCTATTTGAAGCCAACCGAAGATCAGCCACAACAGACCTCATTCCTGGACGACTATCACTCTCTGAATGAAAACGTGAGTGCGGCGGCGGGTGACTATCTGCATCACGTTGGCGCGGCGGCCCCGGTCTTGTTCTATCACGCCATCGCCATGCTGCACGCGCCAGCCTATCGGCAAGAAAATGCGGGCGCGTTGCACCAAGCCTGGCCGCGCATTCCGTTACCCAACAGTAAGGTCGCGCTGCTGGCCTCGGCGGAACTGGGCCGACAAATCGCCGCGCTGTTGGACACCGAGCACAATGTCAACGGCGTGACTAGCGGCACACCGAGCCCGGAATTGAAAGCCGTCGGCGTGTTGACACGCGCGGGCGGCGGGCAGTTGAAATTGCCGGATGAGTTGAAGGTGACAGCGGGTTGGGGCTATGCAGGGCAAGGCGGCGTGACCATGCCGGGGAAAGGGAAAATTGTCGAAAGACCTACCAAGTCTGAGCGTGACATCTTCCTCAACGATGTTGCGTATTGGGCCAACATTCCTCAACGCGTGTGGGACTATACCATCGGCGGTTACCAGGTCATCAAGAAATGGCTGTCCTACCGGGAGTTTTCCCTGCTCGGTCGCGCCCTCACCATCGACGAGGCGCGCGAAGTCACCAACATGGCTCGGCGCATTGCGGCCATTATTGCGCTTGAAGCCGCGCTAGATAACAACTATCGCGCCGTGGTTGACAATACCTACGACTGGCCGACGACTTAAGGTGCTGTATACCTGCTTGAGTTCAAGCAACCAGATCGTAATGTCAAACAATTATCGGGCATCGCCAAGCAGCCGCCGTGTAATCTCAAGCAAGATTCGGGCAACCTCAAGCAGGCATTGGGTAACGTCAAGCAGTTGTTGAGTAACGTCAAGCAACTATCGCGCAACATCAAGCAGCCTGTGAGTAACGGCCAGCAGTTAGCGAGTAATCTCAAGCAGTCATTCAGTAACAGCGTGCAACCCCGCGTGCGCACATCAACCAGACCGGTTGATAAATTATTGCGAAAGGATTATGGTACATGTCTACTCGACCCATGAAGTCCGCCGCCCAGCAGTTGAACGCCGCGCAACTGGCTATTGCCAACTCCCTGGCCGACCCTGAAATCAAAGCCGCCGTGGCGCAATTCGGCTTTACCACGGCTAAATTGAATAAGGGCAAGGCCCTGTACGATGCGGCGTTGGCCGCCGTCAATGCCCAGAAATCGGGGAAGGGCGCGCAGAAAGATACCACGGCGCAGTTGAAAGCCGCCCTCACCGACGCGCGCGATGCCTATCAGGCGCTCGCCAAAGTGGCGCGAGCCGCGTTGAGCAAGGAAGAGCAGGCCGGGTTGGGGCTGGGCAAAGAGCCGCGCGGCACGGCCCAATTCATCGCAGCGGGCTACACGCTGTTCGACAATGCGGGTGACGTGACGGCGCTGGCCGACTTTGGTTATGACGCCGAGCGCCTCGCCGCCGAACGCGCGAAGATCGAGGCCTACGATCAGGCCAATCAGGCGCAGGAAATGGCGAAGGGGTCGGCGCAGCAGGCCACGCAGGATCAGGACGCCGCCCTGGCCGCGATGAGTGAGTGGGTGGCGCAGTATGTGAAAATCGCAAAGGTGGCGCTGCGCGGCAAGAAGCAACTGCTGGAGAAGATCGGTGTGCTGGCGCGCACCGGCAAGACGGCGGCGCAGAAGGCCGCGCCCAAGAAAGCGGCGGCGACTCGCGCCGCGAAGAAGAAGGCGTAGGGCGAAGATCGGCGAGAGGTGCGGGGGCCTCTCGCTAAATGGCGAATCGGCGTTGACGCGAGGTAGCACTGACAGAGCCTGCTCACGTGAGTAAGTCTGTTCTACACGTCAGGCAATAGGAGAGAACCATGTCACGTCACATTGAAGTTCGTCGTCTCACGTTATTCGCTGTCGCTGTCGCCCTGCTCGTTTCAGGCTGTGGCGGCTCAACCGCGGCCATCATTGGCGAATGGCAGGTCACCAATGCAGACCTGATTTTTGAATTCTTTCAAGACAATACCGTGACGCTGGCGCAGGCTGGTAGAACATTCACCGGCCAATACAAATACATCGACAACGAGAATATCCGACTTGATGTGACTGGCGATCTTGGCCCACGCGCCATGGTCTTGAAGGATGTCAAGCAATCTGGGGACGAGCTAGCCTTTACCCTAGATGGCAAGGCGCTGCAATTGACGCGG
>JAUQXD010001442.1 GCA_030834835.1 Thermoflexales bacterium
CAATCACGATCGGCCAGGATATGTCGATCGTCGGCGCAGGCGCAATCTCAACCACCGTCGATGGTGGTGGGGCCGATCGCATCTTCCTTGTTGGTCCCAGCACAACCATCAATGTCAGCCTCTCGGGGCTGACGCTTCAGCGCGGATTTTCACCGGGTCTCGGCGGCGCGATTCAAGCCTATGGCAACTTGACGCTGGATAGCGTGACGCTATTCAACAACATCGCCAACAACTCGGGCGGCGGTGTGGGGGTGTGGAGTGGCGGAGCGTTGACGGTGACAAACAGTACGGTGATCAGCAACGCGGCCGGTTATGGCGGCGGCATTTCTGGTTACGAGACAACCGACAAGGTGATCATTAGCCATAGTTCGATCATCAGTAACACGGGCGGCACGGGGGCTGGAATTGACAGCGTTGGTCCGCTGACGATCACGAACAGCCTCATCTCGAATAATACGGCCAGCAGTTACGGCGGCGGCATCCGCACGTTGTACGGCGGGTCGATGTCGAACAGTACCGTAAGTGGGAATTCCTCAAACAACCATGCTGGCGGCATATCGATTGGGGGACCCCCGTTCTTCACGGTCGTGACCTTTACGATCAGCAACAGCACCATCAGCAACAACGTCGACACCTATGGCAGTGGGGGCGGTTTGGACGTCATCAATAGCGATGTCACGGCGATTCTGATCAATAGCACCGTCAGCCATAATCGCGCCCTAAACTACGGCGGTGGGCTTTACGCTGCAGGTGGACCGATCGAGTTATTCAATACGACCGTGTATAGCAATTCCGCCAGTTACGGCGGCGGCCTGTACGTTCTCAACGACGTCGCCACGTCAATTCACGTGCAGGACAGCACCGTCGCGGGCAACAGCGCCAGTACGCTTGGGCCAGATTGTTATGGCACGGTAAATTCCCAAGGTTACAACCTCGTCCAGAACACCGCCAATTGTAGTTTTGTTTCAGCGACGGGCGACATCACGGGCACGAATCCACTGCTCGGCGTGCTACAAAACAACGGCGGCTCGACGTTGACGCACGCGTTGCTCAGCCACAGTCCCGCGATTAACGCCGGCAATCCAACCGGCTGTCAGGATAACAACGGAACGACACTGGCGACTGACCAGCGTGGTTTGCTTCGGCCCTTCGGTGGGCGGTGTGACATCGGCAGCTTTGAATATCAATCGCTAGTCACCCGCGCCATCTACTTGCCGCTCATTATCAAGTAATCTGTGTTTTTATCGCGCGGCGGTCACTCGTGTTGCGCCAGGTGTGCGCGCCCGGCTGGAATGGCTTGCCCCTATGGTTAGAGTGTTGTGCTGATTTCAGCCAATGTTCGTCGGCAACCCGTACAAAATCAGTGCTTCACGCGGCTATGTCTCATTGCTTCAATCTTCTGATTGACTTTCGCCTCAATTAAGCCTATTCTGAATCCAGCCAGGGTTGGGGAGACGCGCTGTCGCGTTCACCCCTCACTCACTTCACACACCGCCTAATCAATCACACGCAAGTATCTGTCTGCCGCTCACTGCGACGGACGCTGGGTGCTTGCCAGCCGGGGGGCTTCATGCGAACACTCATCGCTCGTTTACTGCTGGCGCTTACGCTGCTGGTGATCATGATGCAGCTGCCCACGCGCGTCGCACCGAACGTTCTGGCCGGAATCGGCGATGTCGTCGGCGTTTCGGTTCAACACTCCGATCGACCGATCACCCGATCACAGGCGAACGCCTCCGTCACCGGTTGTGCGGCACTCACCTATCGCATCTTGTTACCGTTGATCACGCGATCTTCAGGCAGTGCCATGGTCGTGACAGGCGCGAATCTGCTGCAACCCGATCGAGCGAGGCCAGTCGACTCTGCCAGCGCCAGCCAGCGCCCCAGCCAGATCGGGCTGTTGGACGGCGTCATCGATCTACAACGCGCGGCCGTCTTGCGGGGCCAGGTGTGCGATCGAAACGGACAGGCGATCGCGGGGGCGCAGATCACCGTCTTGAATCATGCCGAATATGGCAGCACGCTCACCGGGGCCGATGGCGTGTTCGATCTGACGGTCAACGGCGGCGGTTTGATCACC
>JAUQXD010001443.1 GCA_030834835.1 Thermoflexales bacterium
AAGGGAGACAATATCATGGCCACTGATCGCAAATTTGGTTTCACCACTCGACAACTGCATGCGGGCCAGCAGCCCGATCCGACGACGAACTCGCGCGCGGTGCCGATTTATCAAACGACTTCGTATGTGTTCAAGAGCACCGAGCACGCGGCCAATCTGTTCGCGTTGAAGGAATTCGGCAACATCTATACGCGCATCATGAATCCCACCAGCGATGTCTTCGAGCAGCGCATCGCCGATCTGGAGGGCGGCGTGGGCGCGCTGGCAGCGGCCTCCGGTCACGCGGCGCAAACGATGGTCGTGCTGGCCCTGTGCGGCGCAGGCGATCACATCGTGTCGGCCTCGACGTTGTACGGTGGCACGTTCAATCAATTCACCTACACGTTCCCGCGCATTGGCATCGACGTGACCTTCGTCAATCCCGATGATCCCGAGAACTTCCGCAAGGCCATTCGCCCCAACACCAAGATTCTGTACGGCGAGACGTTGGGCAATCCACGCATCAATGTATTTCCCTTCGAAGCAGTCGCGGCGATTGGCAAAGAGTACGGCATTCCGCTGGTGATCGACAGCACGTTTGCGACGCCATACCTGTGCCGCCCGTTCGAATGGGGCGCAAACATCGTCACGCATTCGACCACCAAGTTCATCGGCGGGCACGGCACGTCGATCGGCGGCGCGATTGTCGATGGCGGCAACTTCGACTGGAAGGATAATCCGCGCTTCCCCAACTTCAACACGCCCGATGAAAGCTATCACGGCTTAGTTTACGCGGATCTGGCCGGGGCAGGGCTGCCGCCGTTCATCATCAAGTCCCGCGTGCAGATTCTGCGCGACATCGGCGCGAGCCAGTCGCCGTTCAATTCGTGGCTGTTCCTGCAAGGGCTGGAGACGTTGAGCCTGCGGATCGATCGGCACGTGAAGAATACGCAGGCCGTGGCCGAATTTCTCGAGGCTCATCCCAAAGTAACGTGGGTTACGTATCCCGGCTTGAAGAGCCATCCCGATTATGAACTGGCGAAGAAGTATCTGCCCAAGGGCGCAGGCGCGATTTTGGGCTTCGGCGTGAAGGGCGGCCTGGAGTCGGGGCGTAAATTCATCGAGAATTTGAGGCTGTTCAGCCACCTCGCCAATGTGGGTGATGCGAAGAGCCTGGCGATTCATCCGGCCAGCACCACGCACAGCCAGCTCAAGGCCGACGAACAAGAGAGCGCGGGCGTCACGCCGGACTTCGTGCGCCTCAGCATCGGGCTGGAAGACATCGAAGATATTCTGTGGGATCTGGATCAGGCGTTGTCGGCGGCATAGTATTCACCCTCACCCCAACCCCTCTCCCGTCGGGAGAGGGGCGCAGGGGTGAGGGCGTAATTGGATTGATTTATGAACGGATCAAACTCGATCGGGTTGGTAGAAACCAAATACTTTACGTTTGCGGAAGCAGCGCCGATGCAGTTGGACAGCGGCGAGACGCTCGGCCCGATCACGCTGGCGTACGAGACGTATGGCCGTTTGAATGAGGATCGCAGCAATGCGATCCTCATCTGCCACGCGCTGTCCGGCGATTCGCACGCGGCTGGTTACTACTCGCCCGACGACAAAGGCCCTGGCTGGTGGGATGATTGCATCGGCCCGGGCAAAGCGTTTGACACCAACAAATACTGCGTCATCTGTTCCAACGTCATCGGCGGTTGTCGCGGTTCCACCGGCCCTGGTTCGATCGATCTGAAGACGGGCAAACCCTACGGCCTGAATTTCCCCGTCGTCACGATCGGGGACATGGTGCGCGCGCAGCGTCACTTGATCGATCATCTCGGTATCGATCAGTTGTTGGCAATCGCGGGCGGCAGTATGGGCGGCATGCAGGTGTTGGAATGGGCGGCCACGTATCCCGATCGGGTGCGGGCGGTCCTGCCGCTGGCGACGACGGCGCGTCACTCGCCGATGTTGATCGCGTTCAGCGAAGTGGGGCGGCAAGCCATCTACGCCGATCCCAACTGGAATCACGGCGACTACTATCATGGCCCGCGCCCCAATGCGGGTCTGGCGGTCGCGCGTATGGTCGGCCACATCACTTACTTAAGCGAAACATCGATGCACCAGAAATTCGGTCGGCGTTTGCAGGAACGCGCGCGCTTCGGCTACGACTTCGAGACGGACTTCGCGATCGAGGGCTATCTGCGCTACAAGGGTAATCGCTTCACGGAGCGCTTCGATGCGAACACCTATCTGTATGTGACCAAAGCGATGGACTACTTCGATCTGAGCAATGGCGAAGGCCGCCTGGAAGCTGCATTTGCCCGCAGCAGCAACTTGATTTATCTGGTGGTGTCGTTCACCTCCGATTGGCTGTACCCCACCTATCATTCCAAAGAACTGGTCAGCGCGTTGACGATGGTGGGCGCGGACGTGACCTATGCCAATCTGCAATCGACGTGGGGCCACGATGCGTTCCTGCTGGAAGTGGACACGATGACGCAGCTCATGTCCAACTTTCTGGAGCGCATCACGAAGAAGTTCAACATCGGCGCGCCGGCGCAGGCGACCGCTGACCTGTGGGAGATTTGATGACGATCGAACTACGCGCCGACTTGCAGGCGATTGCCGACCTGATCCAGCCGTCGGAAAAAGTGCTGGACCTGGGCTGTGGTGATGGTTCGCTCCTGCGGCATCTGATCGATACGAAACACATCACCGGGCGCGGCGTGGAGATCGCCGAAGCCAAGGTGCTGGCGTGTGTGCGCAATGGCATCACGGTGCGGCAGGGCGATCTGCACGAAGAACTGCGCGACTACCCCGATCGATCGTTTAACTCGGTGATCCTCAGCTACACGATTCCCTATCTCAACGATCCGGCGTCGATCATCAAAGGAATGCTGCGAGTGGGGCAGCGCGCCATCGTGAGCTTTCCCAACTGGGGCCACTGGCGCAGCCGATTAAACCTTTTGCTCACCGGTCACATGCCCAACGTGCCCGGCGACGATGAGCCGTGGTACGCCGCGCCGCGCGCCCGGCCGCTGACCATCGGCGACTTCACCGACTTCTGCCAGCAGCATGTGATTCGCATTACGAACCAGATCTACCTGCAAGGGGCGCAGCGCGTGCCCGCCCGCTTCGATACCAACCTCCGCGCCACCACCGCGATTTTTGAGTTGAAGTAGCGGCAACGCAAACGGCCCGATCAAATCGATCGGCCGCCGTTTTGGGCTGCGCCGTAATCATCGTGTAAGACTGGCAGAACCGCTACACTCCCAGGTTGCGCAGCGCGTCCAGCGCCGCTGTTCGATCGGTGAACCAGCGATAGTACAAATCGGTCAACCGTGTTGATAGCCCCACCAGACGTCCGCCGATGATCATGTGCAGGCCGCCCATCAGCACTTCATCGCGCCGGAAGCGAACCGCATCCACAATCGCCTGCGCCGGTCTGGCCGGATCATCGACGGTGATCAACGGCCCCAGCAGCCGGGCGGCGCGCAGTTTGTCGCGATCTAATTTGTCCGTCATGGCGGTTTGAGTCCAACCTGGGAAAACGGTCGAA
>JAUQXD010001444.1 GCA_030834835.1 Thermoflexales bacterium
GATATGCAAGTGATCGATACGGGCAGCGTGCATGTGTTTGGCTTTGTGTGCGCGGGTAATCACCAACGCGCGATGGTGCTGGCGAACTTCAGTGAACAGCCACAGATCATCACCGCGCCAGTACACGGTCAGGCGACCGATCTCGTCAGCGGGCAGGCCATATCACTTGAGTCGACCGTTACGCTCGATGCGTATCAGCAGCTGTGGCTGCTTGTACCCTGATCGCATCAGTTAGAATCGAACAACTCTGATCCACGAAGAGCACGAAGGAGCACTAAGAGACCGGTTCTACTTCGTGATCTTCGTGAACTTCGTGGACAAGCTTTTGCACTGAACAAGCAGGATTTTCATCGGCAATTTATCAAACCAACCCATCTTTTCAGAGGAGAAAACAGCATGGCATCCGTTACGTTCGAGAATGTGTTTAAGCACTACGGTAACGTCACCGCCGTCAACAACCTGAACCTGCAAATTCCCGACAAGGAATTCCTCGTGTTTGTCGGGCCGTCGGGCTGCGGCAAGTCCACCAGCCTGCGCATGCTGGCCGGGCTGGAAGACATCAGCGAAGGCACCATCTACATCGGCGACCGGCCCGTCAACGACGTCGCGCCGAAAGACCGCGACATTGCCATGGTGTTCCAATCGTACGCGCTCTACCCGCACATGAGCGTGTATGACAACATGGCCTTCGCGCTCAAACTCCGCAAGATGCCCAAGCCCGAGATCGATCAGCGCGTCAAGAAGGCGGCGCAGACGTTGGGCATCGAGCAGTTGTTGCCGCGCAAGCCGCGCCAGTTGTCTGGCGGCCAGCGCCAGCGCGTGGCGGTGGGTCGTGCCATCGTGCGCGAGCCGAAGGTCTTCCTGTTCGACGAGCCGCTGTCCAACCTGGACGCCAAGTTGCGCGTGCAGACCCGCGCCGAGATCACCAAGTTGCATCAGCAGTTGGCGACGACCTTCATCTACGTGACGCACGATCAGACCGAGGCTATGACGATGGGCACCCGCATCGCGGTCATGAAAGACGGCTTGCTGCATCAGGTGGATTCGCCGCAGACGCTGTACGATTATCCCAACAACATCTTCGTGGCGGGCTTCATCGGCAGCCCCGCCATGAACTTCTTCGATGTGACGGTGAAGGGCAGCGGCGACAATCTGACAGTGGATGGCGATGCGTTCCAACTGCCCATTCCGGCTGAGCGTGCCAAGGGCTTGAAGGCGTATGTGGGCAAAGCCGTGGCGATGGGCATCCGCCCCGAGGATTTGTTCGACGCCGAGTACGTGGCGCAGAGCATCCATCCGGGTAACCTGGACGCGAAGGTGGAAGTGACGGAGTTGATGGGCAACGAGGTGTATCTGTATCTGTTGACGGGCAAGAATTCGTATGTGGCTCGCGTCGATCCGCGTACCAAGGCGAAAGTCGGCAACAGCGTGCGCATGGTGGCGAACCTGGACAAGGTCCACTTCTTCGATAAGGCGACCGAGCAGGCGATTCGATAAAGACGCCGCACGCCGGGCGGCAAAGATACAATCTCCAAATCAATCGGCCCTGTGAGATTCGCAGCTCACAGGGCCGATTTGTTCAGTTTGCGCTTAACCAAAGAACCGTTCGTAGTCGTCGTGGTGACCAATCCAGAACCAGGTGACCGTATCATCTTGCCAGACACCCAGCGCCCGATAGGCTAAGGTAACTCGCACCGACCAGATGCCTTCCTCGTCGTTGATGCACTTGAAATGCAGTGACGGATGAAACGGGTTCTGCACCCACAATTGATACGCTTTTCGAATGCGGCGCTTGAGTCCTTTGTCCAGTGGCTCATAAGCAGCCCAGAAAGCCGGCAGAGTGGCGGACTTCATAGCTGGTCGGGAGTCATCGGTCTGGCACGGCCCGCAGCAATGTCTTGCTTCGCCTGGCGAGCCGCCGCCATCAACCGAGGCTGCGTGCGCGCAAAGGCGGCGTCCCAATCGGCTTCATCGCGCAGGTCAGCGATGTATTCCCGGACACGTTCGACGACCTGCTGCTGTGTCGCCTCCGGCAGCGTTTCCAGCATTTTGACCACCGTCGCAATTTCTGCAGATGACATTGCCCCTCCTTGTCCCTTGCGCCTACTTTGCCCCGTCTATTTGAAGTATATCACAGCGAACTGAGGTTTGATGGTGTAGGCCGTCTTATGCCGTCGGCTTGGCTACTTTCGCCGCGCGCGGGCGATACACTGGCCGCCTGGGTTTGGCCGGAACGCCCCTGGCAAGCTGCATCTTATCGAGCGCGCCGGTGACTTTAGCCAGCACACGCCGCGCCTCTTTGGCATACGGATGGAACAGCGCATCGAATTCGTCGATGAGGTTGTACAGCTGATCGGTGGCGGTTTTGGCCGCAGCCTTAGCGCTTTCCTGCGCGTCGTTGAGGGCCTGGGCCGATCGTGCGCGATTCAGCGCGGCGTCGAAGCGCGCTGCATCCCATTTGCGTTTCGCCAGCGGGGCCAGCTGCGCCTCGGTGAGGGCTTTGGCATTGCTGAAGGCGCGCACGGCGTAGGCCAGCACGCCGTCTTGATCGGTGGGCTGCGTCTCGTTGAGGCCCAGCGCCACGAACAACGGATCGTTGGCGGGCAGGTTGTTCTTCATCATCTGGCGCACCTCGGACAGGTCGGTTTTGACGCCGTCGAAGACAGCCATAAAGTCTTGCGTGGCCCGGCCCTGCGCGGCATCAAGCGGCTGCTCGGCGGCCCAGGCTGCTTCCAATTTGGGCAGCAGGGCGCTCATCGGCTGGATGTCGGCAGCGGCGAAGCCCGCTTTGTCGGCCAGAGCGCTGGCAATGACGGGATCCTCCACGCCCCATTTGATGCTGTCACTTCCGATGGCGATATACTCCGGTACAGCGGTCATATGAATCCTCCAGTCACAGGGTTTGCTAGAGGCGGCTGTTGCGCCTCAAGGTCTTCAAATAAGGGCAGCCGGGCGGCGCAATGGTGCAGCCAGAAGCGCCTATGCAGCATCGAAAAGCATCGATGTAGCGCCGAAAAGACGATATGCATATTCCAAAAGCGACGATGGAGCATCAGAAAGGGTCTATGTAGCAGAAAATTGGCTCTATGCATCTCCGACGAGGGTCTATGTAGCAGTGAAAAGACGATATGCATATTCTAAAAGCACCGATGGAGCAGTGAAAAGAGTATGTGTAGCATCTGTGCGTGTTTCGAGTTCGTAGGAGCAAGGCATTCAAAAAAAGCTTGTTGACCACGTTGCTGGGCATGGCAAGACAGCCCTTCATCACGGATTCCTTACCAATGCCTTGTCTGCGCGATAGTCCTCAGAACCATCTCCCATGAAGTTATTTCAAGACTTTGCGCCCAAGGCCCTTATTAGTCGAAATAGATGCATTATCCTGTTCAATCCGACGAATCCGAACGGAACCAAGCACCTCAATGACTTTGGTCGTGAATACGTGCCGATATGCTCTCTTAAGAGGCCTGAAAATAGCAGGCAAATGCAGGGTTCTTGTCTCTGGCTCATAAAATACATTCTCAAGCCCTTTATGGCAGTATAAGAACTGGTTGCTTAGCGTTTCGGATAATCCTTCTAATTCATCATGCGGCAGATTTCGTCTGTCGCCATTAGCTTTCGAGGCAGCTGTTGCAGAACAAGTGACGAAGCCTGCGTCGGAATAATCGATGATAATGCCTATTCCCTCTGGAAGCGTCAACAAGTCAGCTTGTTCCTTCAGTTTTGCATCTTTCCCCTGCCAGCGATTTTTCGCTTGAAAAAGTACGCCTTTTCTGAACAAGATTCCCGTTTCGGAACTTAACACTTCAAGTTGAAATATCCCGTCTGCCCCTAATATTTTTTCAGTCGCATTTTTTCCACGGCCTCGAAATTTCTGGTAAGTGGTTCTCCATACGTATACTGCATTGTCAGCGACTACAACTTGGTCTTCAGCCAGAAGAGCTTGCCCAAGCGCTCCAGTAACTACGTCTTCATCTTCTTGCGCATAAATGTAGCCCTTTTCGGCAGCAGCTACACCCCGCAAATACGACTGCTGGATAGACGCTATGACCTCATTGGGAAGATTGAGTGGCATATTGTTTACCGTTTTGAGATAACTGCTCAGTCTGCGTCATCCACCGGCCTGTCGGCAACAGCAAGATAATAGAGAGAGGGCTTGTGCGATTGTACGCCGTGTTGGACCACTTCACGATTTATGCAATCTGAAGGTTGATAAAAGGGCTTATAAGTAATTCGCACTGTTCCATTGATTTGTGTAGACGGCACGTATCATGGCATCAATTGCTGGCTCGAATGGTTCATATTCAAAGTCCTCCTCTTTGAATAGAACGAATATAGGACACCAATCTCCCAAACGATAGGAATATGCGTTGAATGATTCACCTTGTTTGTTGGTGATCATGGATTTGCGTTCCGGATCAGGATCTGCGATCACGACTCCCATGACTTGGACCTTGGAAAGATTTGATAAATATAGGGAATGAATCTTTCGTAAGCGCTCCTGAAATCTCAGCAGGTTGTCCGAATACGAAGTCTTTATTTCTATGACACTTGAGCAGAATGCCGGATGAACGATCCCAAAGTTTCCTTCATTTATGACCATTGGCCCCAGAGTCGGATCGTAAACAATTCCGTCGATTTGAAGAGGGATAGCCTGTGATTTCTCAAAGGCGGACGAATAGAAAGTGCCGTTGATAAGACGCCTATGACCGATCCAGTCCTGGATGAAACCACGCACGAGTTCTTCGACAAAAACCCCCGTCAAAGCTGCGTTAGAACCTTTTTTAACATACCTGCGGAGATGCCGTACCTTGAGCGCTACGCTTTCAGCGAACGCTTCTTTTGTATA
>JAUQXD010001445.1 GCA_030834835.1 Thermoflexales bacterium
AAGAGCGGCCACACTGTCGAGGGGAGCGTGCATCGCCGCGAGGAGTTGGAAGTGACGCTGCCGCGCCTCATGCCGATCACGCAGTGGCCGGATAGCGAGATTCGCACGAAGTTGTTGCGATTGATCGGCGATGTGGCTTTAGCGCCGTTGTTCGATCAATGGCAAACGCGCATCGTGCGGATGGTGCAGCAATCCGATCGAATCGTGGCCGAATTCAGCGCCGATCGCGTGGAGTTGTCGCGCGGCGAGCGACAAACGCTATACTTTGAGATGGAAGTTGAACTGAAAGAGTCGGGCACAGACGATGATCTGAATGTGATCGCGGCGTGCCTGACAGACGAGTGGGGTTTGCGGCCCGAAGCCCGTTCTAAGTTTCAGCGGGCGCTGGTGTTCTCGCGAGATGGCGATTAGCCTGTGACGCAAGTTGGCAACTTGCGCTACGCCATGACTACTGAGGATCACTCGGTGTGTCCGGCGTAGCGGCTTCCGCTTCGATCGGGGGCGCGACAACCACATCAACCGTGATGCGCTCACGCAGTTTATTCCACATATCATCGGCCAGTGCGCGTTCCCACGCCTCGACGAAGTCCTCGTAACATTTCTGGCGATAGCGCTGCCGGTCGGCTTGCAGGGCCAGCAAGCCGGGCGTAAACCGATCGGCGTAGGTGTCCACGCCAAAGTAGTCAACCGTACGGGCGCGCTCTTCGATCATGAACTGCGGCGCGAACGCAATCCACACATCGCTATCGTGCAGATCGCCCAGCAATTCTTGCATTTCCTTCACCACTTTGAGCGGCTGCTTGAGCGCGTCTTTGTACAGTTCGGCGAAGATTTCCAGCGTGTAGCGCAAATGCTTGGCCGCGATGCGCATCGCGTGAAGTTCAGTGCTGTGCTCCGGCTGATAGACGTACATGTCGTAGGCCAGAAAGTGCTCTAAGTGCAGGCGGATCGCATCGGCGGCGCGGAGGTAGACCTCGGTCGCGTAGGGATCGACGCTGTTGAGGCGCGCCTGCACCACCTGATCGCGCAAGAGCGTGCCCATGTCGTCAAGCGTGTGGCTGGCCTCCAATCGATCGAGCGCTTCGACAACCTTGATTTGCAATCGTTGGCGCTGTTGATACAGCCGCAGCATCAGCCGGTTGATGCCCGGCCGCCATGCCGGATCAGTTGATTTCGCCAGAAACTTGCGCAGCCAGTCGAACTGCACGTCGGTGTCGCGGGCCGCGCCCAGCGCTTTGGTGATGCGCTTGATCTCGCGCTGCCACTCGTCGCCGCGCTTGTTGGGCAAACACTCGGCAAACAACGTGAAGGCCGCACGCAAGCGGCGAGTGGCCACGCGCATCTGATGTACCGCTTCGATGTCGTCGGCTGATCGCACACCCGCGAGTTGCGCATTGAGCGCGGGCAAACGCTGTCGCAGCGCTTCCGCGCCGAATAGCTGGTAGCTGTTGAATTCGTCAGTCATGAATAACCCTCTCATCCATTATCGCACCGATTGGTCATTCGGTACATGCTATAATCGCGCCGATGAAAAACAAACGTGTTGCGGGGTGCGTGTTGCGTAGTGCGTGGTGCGTGAGAAGCTGCTTTTTACGCAGTACGCTTTACACATTGCTCATTCTCTTAACTGCCTGTTCGTCCTCATTCCCTCAATCTCTCCTGCCCACCATCGCTCCATCTCCGATGCCCGCCGTCACACCGCAGCCCGCCGATCGCTTCGACTTCCCGCTCGATCCGGCGCGTTACGGACCGTATGTGTACGGCGTCAGTGGCCCGGCTAAAGTGGATACGCGCTACGGCGTGCAGAATCCCGGCCTGGGCGATGACGGCAAATGCTTTGTCGATGTGAGCGGGCACAAGGTGCCGTTCCGCTTGCTCTATCATGCGGGCGAAGATTGGTTCTTGCTCGATGCGCGGCGGCAGGTAACGGGCGATGCGAAGGGCCACCCGGTGCGGGCGATAGGAAATGGCCTGGTGATCGGGAAACAGGATATCGGATCGCAGGGCAAAATCGTGGTGATCGAGCACCTGCTGATGGATGGATCACACGTCTGGTCAGCCTACTGGCACGTCGACGATGTGCCGGTCGCTGTCGGCTCGATCGTGTATCGCGGCGACGCGATCGGCGTGGTGGCCGATCAGGGCGGCAACTCGCACGTGCACTGGGAAATCCGCACCTGGTTTGACGGCACGAATCTATATCCGCCGACGACGGCGGGTGGGCGCGGCACCTGCAATGGCCGTGTGCCCGCGTTGGGTTACACGTGGGATGATATTCCGGCGCGGGCCGTGCCCGGCTACTGGGGCTATCTTGACCCGGCGAAATTCATTCGATCAATGAACAATGACAAATGAACAATGACAAATGCGCAAGGCTATTTGCCCACTTCAAGTGGTGACAGCAGCACATGATCGGCCGTACTGCCATTCGGCGCGGTAACGGTGAGGCGTTGACCGGTGTCGGGCGAGTAGAGGCCAAGCCGCAGCTGATAGGCGCCAGTCGCGGCG
>JAUQXD010000154.1 GCA_030834835.1 Thermoflexales bacterium
GAGTTGGCGTGTCCAGCGGGCCGAGAAGTTATCGACTGGCAGGCCGCTGCCGGGCGCGCTGCGTTTCCAGTCGAAGTTCACCTCGAGGTCGTTGCGCGTGAGCGCGGGTTGACCGCTCAACGCAGTATTCGTCCAGTATTCGCCCTTCCAATGGGTGAACGTCTGTGGCGCCTGTTCGATCTTGAACTGAATAAACGCCTCGCCCGCCGCCTCATAGAACTCAATGCGCAGGGCATGCCAACCCGCCGTGAGGTTTACGTCGCGCGAATAGGTGGTATTTCCAAACGTGTGCCACTCGTCGATGATCAGGCTGTTATCGATCCACAAACGCACGCCATCATCCGCCCGCAGCGTAAACCGATAGGGCTGCGCGGCGAACCAGAGTTGACGGGTCCAGCGGGCTGAGAAGTTATCGACGGGCAAGCCGCCGGCGGGCGCATTGCGCCCCCAGTTGAAATTCACGTCCGGGTCGTTGCGCACCACGCTCGGCGCGTTGGTCAATGACGTGTTGGCATAGTATTCGCCGCGCCAATCCGTAATCGGCCGCGGGGTAGCAGTTGGCGGCGCGGGTGTTTTGGTCACGGTCGGCGGCACGGGCGTGATCGGTGTCGGCGTAGCCGTGGGCGGCACAGTGATAGCGGTCGGCGTGAACGTAGGCGTCATCGGCGGCGGCACGATGTCCACCGTGGTGAAGACATACGCGCCAGAGCTGGCCGCCTGCACGATCACATCCACCCTGGACAGTGTCGCCCAGCGCGGCTCGGCCGGATAATCCACCGTCACCGCCACCGCACCCTGTGCGGTGACCTGGCCGCTACCGATCGGCACGATCGGTTCGGTTGGCCTGGCCGGATCGCGCAAAAAGACGGTCACGGTATCGCCGGGCGTCCAGTTCGATCCGAACACGGTCAACGGCCCGCCGGCGAAAACTCCAGTGGGCGAAGTGACGACGAGGGGTTGATCGGATGCGGCGGGTGTGCCCGTCTCGATCGGCGTGGAGCGTGGCGGCTCCGGCGTAACGGACGATGCTGCGCCGCCGCGCGAGGTCGCCATGAGAATCACCAGCACGAACAGGAAAACCACCACGCTGGCTAGAGCGAAGATCGCGATTTTTGCGGTGCGTGACAGACCGCCGGCAGGGGTTGAGTTGGTGGACACGGTTGCCTCCGATGATGAACCTCAGTATCTCCTCTTTAATGACGTCTGTCATCGGCCAAAAGTGCCATATCCCCGGAGATTAGACGCAAGTTCGGGTCAAAGTCGGAAGCCGGTCAAGATTGTCGTCGGTATGTCTGCGCGCCTTAACAGTGCAACTTTTTCGCTCGAGATGATCGTTAAACAGGCGAATAAGCTTGACACCAGATAGTGTCTGATGTACACTAAGCGCAAGGAGACCCAATGACCCCACCCGCCCGTGAGCAACTGCAACCGATTGTCCAACGCGCCCTCAACGAAGATATTGCCGATGGCGATGTCACTACCCTCTGCACGATTCCGGCTGACGCTACCACCAGCGGCGATTTTATTGCAAAGGCCGATGGCATCATCGCCGGATTGGATGTAGTTCGATTGACCTTCGGGCTGATCGACAAAAGTGTGCAAGTAGACTTCTCGATTCAGGATGGCGACGCCGTGACCAAAGGCCAGGTCTTTGGCACGGTCAGCGGCCCCACCCGATCGCTCCTCATCGCTGAACGGACCGCGCTGAATTTCTTGCAACGTATGTCGGGCATCGCCACCGCCACGCATCGCTTTATGGACGCAGTCAAACCATATCGTGCTATCATTCTCGATACGCGCAAGACCGCGCCGGGACTGCGTCTGCTGGACAAGTGGGCGGTGAAGTTGGGCGGCGGCCAGAATCATCGCATCGGCCTGTTCGATATGGTGCTGATCAAGAACAATCACATCACCGCCGTCGGCTCGATCACCGCCGCGATCAACCGTGTGCGCGAGTGCGATGAGCGCCATCGCCCGATCGAAGTGGAAGTGCGCACATTGGCTGAATTACAAGAAGCGCTGGTGCTGCAACCCGATCGGATTCTGCTCGACAACATGAGCCTAAATCAAATGCGCGAGGCCGTAACGATCACGGCAGGGCGCGTTCCTTTAGAAGCGTCAGGCAATGTAACCCTGGAAACCGTCAACGCCATCGCCGCGACCGGCGTCGATTTCATTTCCAGCGGCGCGCTGACGCACTCCGTGAAGGCGCTCGATATTTCGTTGACACTGTGACCCTCACCCCAACCCTCTCCCAAAAGGGCGGGGGAGTCCACCGGGAGGAAAAATGTCTGCCGAAGAAATGTACCAACAAATGAAAGTCAAGTTGCACGACGTGGTGCCCGATGCCGAACTGCGCATCAAGGCCGGGATCGCCGCCGAGATCAATCGGTTGAAGAAAGAACGCAACGCCGTGATCCTTGGCCACAACTATATGGAACCGGCGTTATTCCATTCGATTCCCGATTACGTCGGCGACTCGCTGGAACTAAGCCGCGTGGCCGCGAAGACCACCGCCGACATCATCGTGTTTTGCGGCGTCAAATTCATGGCCGAGACCGCCAAGATTTTGAACCCGACCAAAACGGTGCTGATTCCGTCGATGAAAGCGGGGTGTTCGCTGGCCGCCTCCATCACGGCGGAAGATGTGCGTCAACTGAAGGCGCGCTTCCCCGGCGTGCCCGTTGTAACCTACGTCAACACCTATGCCGACGTGAAAGCCGAGAGCGACATCTGCTGTACGTCGGGCAATGCGAAGGCGGTGGTCGAATCACTGAAGACCGATACTGTGATCTTTCTGCCGGATGAATACTTAGCCAGCAACGTCGCAAAGGAAACCGGCAAGCACATCATCTTCCCGTCGAAGTCCCCTGCCCCGGCGGGCGAGAGGACGCTGGACTATCAGATGATCGGCTGGCATGGCCGCTGCGAAGTGCATGAGCAGTTCACCGTGCAGGACATTGAAACCGTGCGCGCCCAGTTCCCCGACGTGATGATCCTGACGCATCCCGAATGCAGCCCCGAAGTTGTGGCCGCCTCGGATTATTCCGGCAGCACCACGGCGATGATCAAGTATGTGGAGCAGACCAACGCGCCGCGCTATCTGCTGTTGACCGAATGCTCGATGGGCGACAATATCATGGCGGCGCATCCGGAAAAAGAGATGCTGCGTCTGTGCATGGTGTGCTGTCCGCACATGAACACCATCACGATGGAAGACACGCTGGCGGCGTTGCAGAAGACACAATACGTGGTGGACGTGCCGGAAGAGATTCGCGTGCGGGCTTACAAGGCCGTCGAGCGCATGATTCAGATTGGCGGCATTGGCAAAAAAGACTAATTCGTAATCCGTACTGCGTAATGAAGGGTTCGTTGCGCAGTACGGATTACGTAGTACGCATGACGTTTCACCCTCGAGGCTATCATGGACGAACTGTTGCAAACGGACGTGCTCATCATCGGCTGCGGAGTGGCGGGTGCAGTGGCGGCCTTGCAGTTGGCTGAGGCGGGCGTGGCGGTGACGGTCGTGACACGCGCTACCGAACCCACCGAGACTAACACCTATTACGCACAGGGCGGCATCATCTATCGTGGCAAGGATGATTCGCCCGATCTGTTGGCGCAAGATGTGTTGCGTGCGGGCGCGGGCCACTCGAATCCCAAAACGGTGCGGATTCTTGCCGAAGAAGGCCCGGACCTGGTCAAGTCTTTGTTGATTGATAAGTACGGCGTGCAATTCGATCACAACCGCCGCGACCCCGAAGAGGAATTGTCGCTGGCGCGCGAGGGCGGGCACAGCGTGCCCCGCATCGTGCACGCCGTTGATGCCACTGGCAAAGCGATCGAAG
>JAUQXD010001446.1 GCA_030834835.1 Thermoflexales bacterium
AACTCTATCTGCGCCCTCCCCTCTCCAATCGACAGCCTCATCGTCGATAGGAGAGGGGGCGGGGGTGAGGCTTAGCACGGGTGGGGGTCTAAATGGCAAGACCGTCTTCGTCAGCGCCGGCCACGGTTGGTACTGGCACACAACACTGGGCTACAAGACCCAGCGCCCCGTCTATCCCCTCTCGCCGTACCCGGCGGGCGAAGGCATCATCGAAGACTTCAACAACGCCGAGTTCGTCAACCAGTATTTGCTGAAGTACCTGTGGAATTCCGGCGCGGACGCATGGACCGTGCGCGAGCGTGACCTGAACACCAGCATGATCATCGTCGACGACGTCAGTGCCGATTTCGCTACACAGGGCGCCTGGTCCAGCGACAGCGGCGGACAGGCAGGCACCTATCGCTATGCAGCGATCAACGCCACAGCGACAGCCACCGCTACATGGACCTTCACACCAACAAGCAGCGCCACGTTCGCGGTTTACGTGTGGTTCCCCAACATCACTTCGACGCGCACGGTTGAAGCCCACTACTATGTCGATCACGCGGGCGGCACGACGCCGATCACATTGACGCAGGCGCGCGACGGCAACAACTGGCGCTACATCGGCGACTTTCCGTTCTATGCCGCACAGGCGGGCCGCATTCGCCTGACGAATCAATCGAGCACGAACGATGCGATTGTGCTGGCGGATGCCATTCGCGTGGGCGGTGGGCGCGGCGATGTCTCGTTCGACGGTGAGCCGGTCAGCAACAAGCCACGCTGGGAAGAGCAGGCCAGCCAGTATGCTAAATGGGTGAATGAGCCTGATGCCGGCGTCGTCAGCGATGTGTGGATTCGGCCGCGTTACGCCGAATGGGAAAAAGAGTCCAGCGAAGATGCCGTGTATGTCTCGTGGCACACCAATGGTTATAACGGCTACAACACCGTCGCGCGCGGCACGGAGACCTATCGTTACCTCACGCCCACTTCGGGCAGCCAGACCCTGCAAAACGCGGTGCATACTGAATTGCTCAGCGCGATTCAGACGTCGTGGGATTCAACGTGGCCCGATCGCGGCCAATTGCAACGCGATCTGGGCGAGGTGGGGCAGTTGTCCACCATGCCGGGCGTGCTGATCGAAAACGGCTTTCACGACAACCCGACCGATGCCACCGCGATGAAAGATCCGCGTTTCATGCAGATTTCGGCGCGCGCGGTGTATCATGGTCTGGTGAAGTATTGGAATTCGATCGATCCCACTGTGCCGCTGATCTATCTGCCCGAACCACCCACGCGTTTGCAGGCGCGCAACAACGGCGCGGGGCAAGTGACGTTGACGTGGCAGCCCGGCCCGACCGATGGCAGCGGCCCGCTCGGTGACGCCGCCACGTCCTATCGGGTGTACACCAGCCCCGATGGTTTTGGTTGGGACAACGGCGTGACCGTCACCACAACGGCGTACACTTTGTCGAATCTCGCGCCCAATCGACTGATCTATTTCAAAGTCACCGGCGTCAACGCGGGCGGCGAGTCCTTTGCCACGCCCGTCCTGGCCGTGCGCGTCGCCGCCAGCGGCAGCGCCCCGATTTTGATCGTGTACGGGTTCGATCGGATTGACGGCCTCAGCGCAATCCAGCAAAACGATCCGCCCGAAGGCCTGAGCCGCCGCATCTTTCTCGATCGCATGAATCGCTACGACTACATCATCCAGCATGCCGAGGCAATCACGCGGGCGTTCGACAGCGCGGTGCACACCGCCGTGTCCGATGGCGCGATCAATCTGAATGGTTACTGGCTGATCGATTGGATCGCGGGTGAAGAACAGGCGCCCTTCCCGTCGCTCACCGCCGGCGATCAGACGCAGCTCAGCACCTTTGTCAACAACGGCGGCGCATTGCTGATCAGCGGGGCCGAGATCGGTTTTGAACTGAAAAACACGGCCTTCTACGCCAACACGCTGCACGCCGCGTACACCGCCGACGACGCCAACACGTACACGGTCAACAGTGTCGCGGGCGGCGTGTTTGACGGCCTGGGCGCGATCAATTTTGATGACGGCACGCATGGCACATACCACGTCGATTTTGCGGATGTCTTCAATCCGATCGCTCCAGCGGCCTCCGCGTTAGTGTATAATAACGCCGTTGGCTCGGCGGCGATCCAATATGCCAACGGCTGTTCACGCCTGATTTATTCAGGCGTGCCGTTTGAAACGATCTATCCGGCCAGCGCGCGGCGGGCCGTCTTCGAGCGTGCGCTCAATTTCCTGGGCGTCTGCTTGCCAATCGACCTGTTGGTTGATACCTCAATCGATTCGCCGCCGACCGCTGCCAGCGTGAACAGCGTGCCGTCGTTCAACGGCAGCGCCAGCGCGAACGCGACGAGTGTTCAAGTTTCAGTGCGGCGCGTCAGTGATACGCTCTTTTACAATGGAACAGCGTTTGCCAGTGGCGCAGAAATCTGGCTAAACGCCAGCAGTGCGCGACCGTGGACGTACACGCTGCCCGCGTTGCTCGATGGCGAGTACGCGCTGCGCGCCCGCGCGCTTGGCCCCGGCCCGATTACGGATACCACGCCCGCCGCGATCACGTTTACGCTGGACACGCTGGCGCCCGCTGTGCCGATCGTGATTACGCCCACGGGCAGCATCTCGATCGTAGCCGCTGCGCCGCAGTTCAGTTGGACCGCTGAAGGCGACCCCGATCGCTATGAGGTGCAACTGGACGGCCTCAGCCACCCGATCGCGAGTGCGGTCCCCACGGCTCGACTGGTCGTGACAGACGGTGTGCACAGTTGGCGGGTGCGCGCCGGTGATGCAGCCGGAAACTGGTCGGCCTGGTCTGCCGTCGCCGAATTCTCGTCCGATTCGCTGAAAGTCTATTTGCCGCTGGTGCTTAAGAAAGTCGCCAGCGAACCGCCCACGGCGACCTGCACCAACATTCTGATCAAC
>JAUQXD010001447.1 GCA_030834835.1 Thermoflexales bacterium
AGTTGTCTTTCAAGCGTTCATACAGCGCCAGCACCATGATGACCAGCGTGATGGCCGATCCCCAATAGCTGATCAAGTTCCACACGTACACGATGCCCTGATTTTCAGACAGGAACTTCAAATACTGTTCCGGCGCGGCGTCCAACAGGGGAAAGATCAAGGTGAAGCCCAAGACCATGCCCACGATATATGCTGCGGCGTGAAGCAGTGCCGCCATGCCGCCAAATTTTTGTAAAGTTTTCATTTCTGTCTCCTTTTTGAACGATAGTGTGTTTTGTTTCATTGAGATTTTGCCCAATCTAGTGTTTTGAAAAGCTAACAAAGTGGCTTAGTGTTGATGAAATAGAATAGACAGCGAGACCGATTGCGATTAGGATAAATGACCATATTGCAACGGGTCCGACAATCTGTTGCATTACGTAGAAATCACCTCTAATGCCAGAAAGAAAACCAACAGGTTCACATACAAAGTCCATTGCAGGCCTGAGGCACAGAAGCATGAAAGCCAGGCCAATAAAAAAGGATTTCTAGAAGAACCTCGCCTAAAGACAAATGCCGCTACAACAAAACAGACAATGTCCAGCATGTATGGGAAGGCGGAAATCGTTAATTGTTGCCAACTTTGAGTAACTCCACTTGGTGTGATCCATGCACCTCCGAATTCGCCCAACCAGAATCTTGGAATGAGTTTGTACTCTATGACTTTGCCTCCAACTTAATAAGTGCCAGCGGCATGACTCAACTCATGTAAGGGCGCATAAGCAAAATACCAAAGGACGGGGATGATCACGAGAGCTGGAATAACCTTGCGCAATGGCCAGTTTCCCTTGAGGTATAAGATAAGCAAAGGCATGACGACGACAAGTAAGATTTCACACGTGGTTAGTGGATAGTTTTGCATGGGTTGATAGTGTTGCATGGTTAGTCTCCTAGGAATGGCGAATTGTTTGCCTATTTGCGGCCCAACATCAGTTGGGGAATAGTAGTCGGAGGCCCAAGTTCGACAGGACTGACCGAGACCAACGGCAAACCTAAATCGCGTACTTTTTTGAGCAAGCCGTGCAACGCCGCCTGATCGATCACCGGGCAGGTGAGTCGTGTCGTGCCGTCTTCTGCCAGATCGATAGCCGTCTCACCGAACCACCCGGCCCACCGATCGGGCAAGTGACCCTTCAGGCGAATCTCGTAGATCGCCGGTTCATCTTGAATAGGCTTGCTGGGCTGGGTATCGCTCACGAGTCGCCTTCCGTTCTGTCTTCGAGTTCAGAATACCAACGAAGGTGGTGAGCCGTCATCACCACATGTGGTGATTGAGGTGGTGATTTATCCAGCGGGGGTCGCGAGGAAAACAAAAAGCCCCGGCAGTGCCAGGGCCTGATGGTGTTCGCCTGTTCGTTACAACAACTCGAGTTCTTCTGCGCGGCGGATGGCCGCCCGGCGGTTATTCGCCCCGAGTTTGCTGTAGATGTTTTTGGTGTGAGTCCGCACCGTGTTCAGCGATACGCTGAGTCTGCGGGCGATTTCCGGGCCGCTCAACTCTGTGCCCAGCAGCCTGAGCACGTCCAGTTCACGTTCGCTCAAAGGCTCCACCAAAGGATGAAGGATCAGGGATGAAGGATGAATTTCCTCTACCCCAAAGGCAGCAAGCAATTTATGGACATACGTCTTCCGCCTTCCGCCTTCTGCCTTCATCCTTATCAATAGATCTGCCATGGGTAGGTCCTCGTCCACAAAGACCCGGACATAGCCTTCTGATTCAGCCAGCGCTAGGGCGCGTTCCAACGAGTCGAGCGCGTGCGGCAAATCACTCTGCGCCTGATGTGCGAGCGCCTGCAACATCAAGATTTCGATCACGCTCCCGTTTCGTCCGCCTGCTTCGGCCGCTTGCAATAGTCGTTGCAGTAGTTTCAGTGCGGCTCGCAGGACGTCATCGACTCGATCGGTCTTATACTCGGCGATGAGCACGCGGGCTAATGTGAGATGATCGAACTCACTCAGGTAACTTAGGTCATCATCGGGGGATAGGTGCTGTTCGCGCACCCATGACCGGGCTTCGGTCAATTGGCCTTGCCTGATCCACAACCGCGCCTTCAACGCAGCGATGGGCCGATCGGGTAGTGGACTGCGCACGTACTGGCGCTCCGCTTCATCCAACAAAGCAAGCGCATTTACTAAATCGCCTTGAACTTCCTTCATGCGCGCTTGAGCAACACTCAGGCGCTGCGGCCAACCCGTTAGCGAGCCTCGCTCGCCCAACTGCTGAGCGGTCTGCAAGTACTGTGCCGCGGCTTCGAGCTGGCCTTGTTCACAAAGCACTTCGCTGAGACCCCGATACAGATCCGACACGCCAAGAAAGAACGGCATACCCCGATTCAGCGCCAGTTGCAGTGAGTGCTGATAGGCACTGACGACTTCACGGAGACGGCCTTGTGCCAGCTGGATGTTCGCCAAGACAAAGGTGATGCCGATGGCGTTGGCGAGATCGTCGGCCTGCCACATCATCGTCTGGAAATCGAGAAAATATCGCTCGGCCGCGGATAATTCGCCGTCGGCATATTCAGCCATCCCCAGCAGCGCGGTGGCCTGGGTGCGCCGGATGAGATCACCCTCAGGGACAAGTGCCAGCGTCTGACGTGCGTACACTTTGGTGCCCGATATATCCCCCAGAGCCAAAGCACGATAGGCTCGAGCACCCGCGATCGAGGCGGGCAATGATCGAAACTCGGCTTCATCCACCACCACCATTTGCGCACACGAATTCTCGCGCGGTTCCAGCCAGCTTTCGGCCTCACGCAACCACACCTCGCTCGCTTCCAACTCACCACTGTTCAGTAGGGCCCAGGCATAGCCGAGGCAGATCACCGGGTGAACGCGGATCAGATCATCGGGCAGCGCCTTCGCCCAACCCAGCCACGTAGCGGATTGGTAACTGATATCCATGGACAGCCACGCCCGCTCGATCAGTTCCGCCGCTCGATCGAAATCTTTGGCGGCCAACGCATGGCAGATGGCCTCGGCGGGCAGATCATGCTGCTCGTACCAGGCGCTCGCCCGCCGATGGAGCTCAGACACCCGATCGGCTTGCTGCTCCCGCAAGTGCGCTTGCAGCACCTCGGCGAAGAGATGGTGATAGCGATACCACTGGCGCTGATCGTCAAGCGGGATGACGAAGAGGTTGCCGCGCTCCAAAGTGTCCAACATCGCTTTGCCATCTTCTCGATCGGTGATGACGTTGCATAACGGTCCGCTCAACCGATCGAGAATGGACGTTTGCAGCAAGAAGTTGCGGACAGGTTCGGGCTGGCGCTGCAAGACCTCTTCAATCAGATAGTCCAACACAAAGCGGTGACTGCCCGTGAACGATTCGATAAATCTGGCGGCGTCTGGCTGGCCCTGCATGGAAATCGCGGCCAATTGCAGACCCGCGATCCAACCCTCGGTACGGTCTTCCAACGCGGCGATGTCTTCCACTGCAAGGTCCAACCCCATCACCCGATTGAGAAACTCGGCGGCTTCCGCGGGCGTGAACCGCAAGTCAGCGGCGCGCAGTTCGGTCAACTGACCCCGCACGCGCAAACGAGCCAGCGGGCGTGCTGGATCTTCTCGGGTGGCGATGACCAGGTGCAGCTGAGGTGGTAAATGTTCGATGAAAAAGATCAACGCCTCGTCGATCGGCTGTGACTCGATCACATGATAATCATCAAGGACGAGCACAACATCGCCCAGTGTAGTGAGGTCGTTCAACAGTGCTGTCAGCAGCACATCGCTGGGCGGCGGCTGCGATGATTGAAGCGCCGCTAGCGTTGCTTTGCCGATTTGCGGCGCGATCGTCTGCAGGGCGGCGACGAGATAATTCAGGAAACGAGCGGGAGCATTATCGCCTTCGTCCAGCGACAACCAGGCGACCCTCACCTCCGCACTGCATACGCCCTCTCCCATTGGGAGAGGGGAAGGGGTGAGGGCGCTGATCCATTCGCTAACCAGCGTGGTCTTGCCAAAGCCGGCGGCGGCAGAGATGAGGATCACGCCCGGTGTGCGCTGTAGACCCGCGTTCAACCGCTCAATCAATCGGGCGCGATGAACAACGTTGGGCCGCGGGTGAGGGACATACAATTTTGTGGCTAGAATCGGCGCGGACATACGCCCATTATAGAACACGCCCCACAATTCAAGAAGCGCCCCAACGAAGAGCAGGGCACTTCACGTCATACCGTGATGACGACAAATTGCTCCCCGCTTCTATTGGAATTGCGCATAAACTCGCCGGGCCGCAGCCCTGGCGAAATCAGCCATCGGCTGTTGGATAGCGTGCCTGTTTGCTCCGACTTGAGGCTGCCGGGCGATTTTGTCCAGCACTTCGATCAATGTATCAACATCCTCGGCGTTGTTCTCAAGGCCCAGGCTGATTCGGGTGAGGCCCGGCAGTGCGAGTTGAGGGAACAGCGTTAAGATCACGCCCTGAAATTGTTCCAACAGCGGTGGAATATTGAGCAGATGCTTGACCAATAGATGCGCGCAGTGACAACCGGAGCGCACCCCAATCCCGCCGCGCTCGGCCAGTTCGGCAGCCACCCGATTGGCCATGAGACCCTCGACGCGAAAGACGATGACGCCGCCCTTGCGACCGAACTGTGGCGCGTGTGGATCATTGATCCCGTAGATCGTGATGCCCGGGATCTGCTTCAGCCCCCGCAGCGCCCGCGCGGTCAAAGCCTGCTCTTCTGCCTGAATCACAGCGAAGCCGATGCGCTGCAGCAGCACCAGCGCCTTGCCCAACGCGGCGATGCCGCCGACATTTTCGTCGCCAGACGATCGAATCAGTTCCAGATCGGTGGGGCTAAAATGAAGCAGCCCTTTTCGAACCATCAGTACCCCGGTGCCGAATGGCGCGTACGCCTTATGAGCCGAGAAGGCGAGATAGTCGATCCCGCACGCTTCCACCTCAACCTTGCGATGAGCGACCAGTTGCGCGGCATCCACCAGCAGGCGTGCTCCATAGCGATGCGCGATGCGGCTGATCTCAGCCAGATCGTTGCACACGCCGAGCACATTCGATGCGCCGCTGATCGCGATCAGTTTGATGCGCTGCTGGCCGTGTTCGCCCTGCTGGTTGTATGAACTCAAGAGCGAGTCCAGCTCATCCAGATTCACAAGGCCGTCGGCATCCACACCCAATCGGATGTGAGAGAAACCGCGCAGGGTACGCCACGGCAGTTCATTCGAGTTGTGTTCGAGGATCGTGTTCACTACCACCGGCTTGATGTCTCGCTCGGATTCGTGGCGCAGGCTCTCGGCCACCAGATTGATGGCTTCCGTGGTGTTGGTCGTGAAGATCACATCGTAGGCCTTCAGCGGCGCGCCCAACACTTCGGCGCAGATCGACCTGGTCTCATGAATGATCTGTTGTTGGATGTGACGCGGCTGTCGCCACGTCTGACGAACTGCGTTCCAGACTGGCGCGAAGGTGGGCGTGCTCGCGCCGTTGTCGAGATTGATAAAGAGCCGCTCACCGTCGGTCGTGGGCACGCGCAGGCCGCGCCCGATCAGGGTCTGCCGCAGTTCAGCCAACAGTGCCAGCCCGGAGAAGTCCTTCAATTCATCGTCGTGCAGAATTTCAGACGGCGTGCGCTCTTCAGCCGCCGCATTCGTGAAGGCATCTTTGCCAGACTGTTGAATCAACTGCAGTGCTCGGGCAAACGCGATAACATTGATGATAGCCGGCGTGCCTGCTTCAAACTTATCCGGCGATCGCGCCCAGATAACCCAGCGGGGTGAAACCAGGCGCGCTGTTCCGCCGCCAGTCTGGAAAGGAACTCCGCCAGGCAGCGCGTGGCGATCGATCGCCAATGCTCTCACGCCCAACGGCAAACCGATATCCTCGCTGGACAGGCCGTGATAGTTCTGCGGCTTGAGTTGCGCCTTTAGCAGCTCGGCTCGGCGGGGCGTGCAAAAAACGATCGTGTAGCGGTCTTTGCCCAGCCCCAAATAATCCAGCACGATGTCTCTGGCCTGCTCGTACAACTGCGTCGTCACCAGCGAATTGTGCCCGCTGCCACGATGGACATTGGAATAAGTCTCCAACGCGGCTTGCACGCTTTGCTCCAGTTCGGTAAATGCGTCTGCTGTCTGGAAATCAAGCACTTCTAGCACTTCGTAGTCTGTGCATACACTGGCGTTCATGACTGGGCTCCTGCGGGGATCAACTGTCGAAGACCGGCCGTGTCTGAACTCGCCTTGATGCCTTTGACTAAAATCCAGACGCCGATGACAAATTCAAAGGGGACGTAGGGCGCGTAGAAGAAAGACGGCAGGGTATAGCCAAACATCTGAGACACGGTTCCGATCAGCATCGGGAAAACCGTGATGAGGCCCCAGAGAGACAGAGCGTGCGGAACAAGGCCTGATTTGTAGAGCAGGTAATAAAACAGTATTCCGCCAGGACAGAAGACTAACATGTGCAGCGTGTTTCCAACGAAATCCATGGATTCATAAGCCACCTGGCCCAGCGTTTGCAAATAAGCGGGATGCCCGGCGGCTGCAAATTCCTGACTGATGCGCAAGAGCGAGAAAGCCCCCAGTCTACTGGCAGCCAGCAGCGCTACTTCCAGAAGATAAAACCCCAGGGCCGTCAAGGCAATTTTTTCGTTCTGCTTCCTCAAGGTGATAAACAGTAGGGCCCCTAAAGCGGTGACGCCCAGAGCAGTGAGCATATCAACCAAAATGTTGGTCCTCATCAACCAGGGGTTATCCGCAATCTTGAGCATGGTTTCGCCGATGTTTCCCGGCACAAACCAGGCCTGTTTCAGAAACACTCCGCTGCTGAAAGAAGTAACAAACTGAAGCAGAAATGCCGCGCCTAAAACTTTTGAAGTATTGTTGGTCGTATTCATTTTTGTCTCCTGATTGTGATCGATTTTGGTGTAAACAAGCCGCCCACGCCAATTTACGATTTGACCTCTGACACATCTGCCTGGTCGGGTTCGACAGGACTGACCGAGACCAAAGGCATACCCAAATCACGCACTCTTTTGAGCAACCCATGCAACGCGGCCTGATCGACCACCGGGCCGGTTAGAAGCGTATCGCCGTTGTCGGCCAGCGTGATGCTCAAGCCGCCGAACCACTCGGCCCACTCGCTGCCCAGCTGGCCCTTGAGTCTGATCTGATAGGCTCGTGGTTCATTGGAATCAGTTGTCGGGCTGAGTTCGTTTGGCATGGCATCGCTCGCGATGCCAGCACTATACTCGCCATGCAGTGTTAACGTCTAGACACTTTGGTGTTGATTGAGGTGTTGTTTCAGGGGAGAGGGGAAATCTTACAGCAAGCCCAGCTCGCGGGCGCGGGCGATGGCTTCGGTGCGGCTTTGAACCTGGAGTTTGTCGAAGATTCTGCGGTTATGCCCTTTGACCGTGTCCAGCGCCAGGAACAACCGCGCGCTAATCTCTCGGTTCGAGAGTCCCTGGGCAATCAGGTTTAGTATTTCTAACTCGCGTTGGCTCAATGGCTCTACCATTGTTGATTGCTGACCATAGTCCCCGAAGCGTAGCGGAGCGGGATTGCTGATTGCTGATTGTAGCTTTGCCGCCGGTTGCGTAAAGGCTGCCAGGATTTTGTCTGCATGCTCGATGATCTGCTGATTTTCACGATGCTTTTGCTTTTCAATCAGCACTCTAAAATCAGCAATCAACAATCTCATCGCTTCGCCTTCGTCTACGAAGAGACGGATGAAGCCGCCCGGCTCGGCCAACGCCAGCGCATCACCTAGCAGTTGCACAGCCTTGTCCTTTTCACCATGCGCGCGGAGAGCAATCGCCTGTAGCACCATCACCTTGAGCCGTTCATCCTGCCAACCCTTTGCTTCCATCTGCTGGCGCAACGTCTTCAGTATCTCCAATGCAGCCGCTGAGTCTCCCTGGGCCAGGTATATCCGCGCCTGGCTGATGGGGAGATCATGAGTCTGCACGAGACGAGCGGCGGCCGCTACATCGCCCTGCCGAAGCAGCGTCAGCACTTGCGCCGCCGCTACCTCAGGCATGCGCTGCACAAAGTTCTGTTCGCGCGTGGCTCGATCGGTTTGAGCTAAAATCGCGGCCGCGCCGTTCACATCGCCCTGAGCCAGTTTCAAGCGGGCGAGAAACACTTCACAGAGGATGAATCGATCCAGTAAGTGGCCATACTGCCGCGCCAGTAGCAGGGCCTGCTGCCCGTGCTGCTCGGCGGCGTCCAGATCGTTCCACTCGTAGCCGATTCGGGCCAGGCCAAGCTGCGCTTCAGCGGCATTCGGCAGCGGCTGATCGCTCACCAGCTGCAGCACACGCCGATAGGTCTCGGCCGCCCGATACAGCTGGTTCTCCAATTCCTGTAACAGCCCCAGGTGACTGAGCGCTAATATCGTGGAGAACATTCCCCCGGACGCCTCGCTGATCGATAAGGCTTCTACTAAAGCCCGGCTGGCCGCGGCGCGGTCACCCTGAAGCTGGTAGGCAACCGACAGCGTCCAGTTAGCCGTAAAGCGAAAAGCCAGATTCTCGGGTGGCAGATACTCCAGGGCGCGGTGCGACTGGATAATCACGGTTTCTGGCTGATACTGAGTGAGCGCCAACGTGGACCTGGCGGCGGCAATTTGTCCGATCAGGTCGCGGGTTTGAGCATCAAGACCGGCGTCTTTCAAGGCTATTTCAGCCGCTTGTAGTTTCTCTTCGATGCCCGTCGTCTGGCCGGCCGTCAACGCCATCGTGGCCGACCTCACCCACAACAAGGGCCTGGCATCCAGCACGGACTTCGGCAGCGACGCCAGCCACTCCAGGATAACGTTCAGTGCGCCGCGAAAATGCAGGGGGATCCCTTTGCCCTCCATCAGGCGCTCGGCGCGCTCGACATCATGGGCCGCAGCCGCATGCTGAAACGCCTCGATCTCCAGGCCATGGTCTTCGTACCACTGGCTGGCACGGATGTGGAGTTCGGCGATATCTCCAGGCGTGAGACTATGCCCCAGGCGCTTTCGCAGTAAATCCCCAAAGAGATGGTGATAGCGATACCACTGCCGATCGTTATCGAGGGGAACGATGAACAGGTTGGCGTGTTCGAGATATTCAAGGATGAAGGATGAAGGCGGATGATGAGCGAGTTATTTTCTTCATCCTTCCGCCTTCCGCCTTCATCCTTTCCCAGAACGGCATCACACAGGGAGCCGCACAGGCGATCGAGGATCGACGTCCGCAGCAAGAAAGTCTGGATGCTTTCAGACTGCTGTTGCAGGACTTCTTCAATTAGATAATCCAGCACAAAATGGTGGCTGCCGGTGAAAGATTGGATGAAACTGGCCGTGTCTTGATGTCCCTGCATGGAGATCGGCCCTTGCAAAGCAAGGGCGGCAAGTTGCAGGCCTGCGATCCAACCTTCGGTGCGATTCTCTAGCACGGCGATGTCTTCCGCTGAAAGATTCAGCCCCATCACTCGATTGAGAAACTCGGCGGCTTCGGCGGGCGTAAATCGCAAGTCGGTGGCGCGCAGTTCGGTCAACTGACCTCGCACGCGCAGGCGGGCCAGCGGGAGCGATGGATCTTCTCGGGTGGCGATGACCAGGTGCAGCTGCGGCGGCAAATGCTCGACCAGAAAGACAAGAGCCTGATCCACGGGTTGGGAATCAATCACGTGGTAATCATCCAGCACCAGGATGAAGTTGTCCGCGAGGGTGGTGATGTCATTGAGCAGAGCCGTCAGAATCGCCTCGGTTGGCGGCGGCTGAGGCTGCGAAGCGTGAAGCGCAGCCAGCGCCCCTGCGCCAATCTTCGGCGCGATCGTCTGCGCCGCCGCGACGAGGTACACCAGAAAACGAGTGAGATCATTATCCCCTTCGTCCAGCGACAACCAGGCGACCCTCACCCCTTCCCCTCTCCCTGAGGGTGAGGGGTTAGGGGTGAGGGTCGCAATCCATTCGCTGACCAGCGTGGTCTTACCAAAACCGGCGGAGGCCGAGATGAGAGTCAGCTTGCGTCCAAAACCCTGGTTGTGGTGCAGACCCTCGTTCAGCCGTTCGATTAAGCGGGAGCGATGGACAACGTTAGGCCGAGGGCGAGGGATATACAGTTTCGTGGCTAAAATGGGCGCGGACATAGACCCATTATAGAACACGCCCCACAATTCAAGAAGTGTCCCAACGAAGATCGGAACACTTCACATCACACCGTGATGACGACATTTCCCTTCTTGTGTCCCGTGTCCACGTAGTGGTGCGCCTCGATGATCTGGGCCATCGAATAGCTGCGATCGATGACGGGCTTGATCTTCCCCGCTTCGATGAGGCCCTTGATGGTCAGCAGATCGGCCAGTTTTTCGCCGTTGCCGGAAGCCTTGTGCACGTTGAGATAGATCCCGGTCGGCTTCAACGCCCGTTTGCTTTGCGACTCTGACAGCTTGCCCACGGCATCAAATACCACGTCGTAGGTTTCGCCGCTGTGCGTGAAGTCTTCGCGCGTGTAATCCACCACCCGATCGGCCCCCAGAGATTTCACGAGTTCCAAATTGGCGGCGCTGCACACGCCGATCACTTCGGCTTCAAAGTGATGTTTGGCCAGCTGCACCGCGCACGTCCCCACCGCACCGGACGCGCCATAGATCAGAACTTTTTGCCCGCGCTGGATGTCCCCGTTTCTAAGACAACGCAGGGCCGTCATCCCCGCACCCGGCAGGGCGGCTGCTTCTTCGTAGGTAAGATTGATCGGCTTGATCGCCAGCATCCCGTCTTCAGGCAGACACTTGTATTCGGCATAGCCGCCAAAGTTCACGCTCAGTGTGGACGCAAAAACTTGGTCACCTGCTTTGAAGCGTGCCACCGCTTTACCAACAGATTCAATCTCGCCAGCGAGTTCCATTCCCAGGATGGGCCGCTTGGGATGGCGAATTCCCAGAAAAAGGCGCGCCATCAATTTCTGCCAGCCAGCGACGGGCAGGTTGAGACTGCGCATGATCGTGTCGCCGATGGTGACGGTGGTGGCGTGAATCTTGACCAGAACCTCGTTGTCTTTGGGCGTAGGCTGTGCGATCTCTGTAAGATGAAGCACTTCCGGTGAGCCATAGTGTGTGTAGACGATAGCTTTCATGACGACAACTCTCCGTTCTTTTGATTGGGTGGTTTATCAGAAAGACAGGGAAATAGGGGTGAGGCTCTAATGGGCCTCAGTCAATTTCTTGACTGCATCCTGGTTGAAGCCCTTGACGATCATCCAGACTGCAAAGACCATTTCTTGAATGGCAGTTGGGACCAATAAGAGCCCTATTCCCACCCCGATTTCTGGCTGCAAATGCAGCGGACCAAACATGCTTACAATGTGGGCAATGGGGTACAAGACTGCGCCAATAAGACCCCAGCCTGACAGCCACCGAGGAATGAGCTTGGTTTGATAAAACAGGGCGAACATCATCATCGTACCGACGCTGAAAACGATTCCCCCGATCATTGGGATCCAATGTCCTGCGGCGATGAGCATAGAACCCAGTGTTTG
>JAUQXD010000155.1 GCA_030834835.1 Thermoflexales bacterium
ACCAGGTCAGTTGGATAGATTACGGGCGAGGCGTACATCCAGATCTGAACCAGCAGCGGAATCACAAATCGCACGTCGCGAAAGAAGACGATGATCGCCGCGCCCAGCAGTGTTACCCCGATAGTGAGCATGATCTGAATGGCGATCAGCGGGATGAACCACAAGACGTTGATCGTCAAGGGAATCTGATAGACTAGCATCAAACCTGCAAAGACGACGATCGCCATCGCGAAGTCAAGTACGGCGGCGCCAATGCTGGCCAACGGCAGAATCTCACGCGGGAAATAGATCTTGCCGACGAGGTTGAGATTGTTGACCAGGCTGGGAATGCCAAAGGACAGCGAAGTCGCAAAGAACGTCCACGGTACCAGCGCCGCGTAGGCGAAGATGGGGTATGGAATGCCCTTGGTCTCAACCTGTACGATGCGCGAAAAGACAACCGTGAACACTAATGTCAGGGCCAGCGGCTGCAAAATTGCCCAGCCGACGCCCAACACCGATTGCTTGTAGCGTATTCGGACCTCGCGCCCTATCCAGAGCACCAGTAAATCGCGATAGTGATACAGCTCGGTCAGCCATTTCATCTCAATTCAACCATCTGGCCTGCGGGTAAACGTCTCATCGCTGATGTCTCCTCATCCAAACCGCGGCCATGCCCACTATCAACAGGAGGGCCGCACCTGTTGCCGGTATCAGCGGGCTGGCATCCGGGAAATTGGGTGCAGATTTCGTCGTGACTGGCCGATCGGGTCGAACAACTGCCGGCGCCGCAATGTCGGCGGCCGTGGTCGGCATAGGCGACAGCGCGGGTTCTGGAGTGGGCACTGATTGCACGGTCGCACGAGGTACTTCCGGCACAGTCCCCCGAAAGTACCATGTCTCGCCCGTACGCAATGTGTCACAGACTACGTGTATTTCATTTCCGCGGCTAATGGCCGCCGCCGTCCAGTGTGCGCTGGCCAGGGCCGTGGTTTCAATCGGAACGACTGGCGACCAATCGGTCCCCAACCATCTGGCATAGTACAGGCCGCCAGTCTGAGTAGCCCGGGTACGCATGTTGATGACCAGATGCATTTGTCCCAGGCCATCGACGAGGGGAATAACGTAGCCGTTGATACCTTCCATGTCATTTAGGATGCTGCGCGGCTCACTCCAGGTTTCACCACCGTCCAGTGAGATTCGGTGCGCTCGTCCGCGGTTGGTCGCATTGATATAGATTAAGTGGATCTCAGACTCGCTTCTGGCGGTCAGATATGGGTATTCAACCCAGGTCTCAGCCGCGGTACGATAGGCCAGCTGCGCCGCCCGGTCCCAATTGGCTCCGCCATCGGTGCTGCGGGCATAGTAGATTGCTTTCCCGTATCCCTGTAGATCATTGGTCTCCCAGACTGCGTGGGGCCGGCCAGCGCGATCAGTGATGAGCCTGGCGTTTGAGAAGCTGATTTCCGACGAGTCAAGCGGGGCGGCCAGATTGACAGGTGCTTCCCATGTCGTGCCGTTGTCGCGGGACTGAATGTAGTAGACGCCAGCATCTAATCCACCAGTTGCGTAAATCACGTGAACCGTTCCAGCGGCGTCTGTCGCGATATCGGTCGACCACCGGCTGCGGGCGCCGTTAGTCCCAACGACCTGCGGCGGCAACCAGGCACGAGCCGACCCGGCCTGCCAGGCAGGGGCACTACTATAGTAAATGTTGGACTGTCCTAACCAGACGACATGCAGCGTATTGTGGCGATCTACCGCCGCCGCAACAAAGTCTGCGACACCTTCGTCTGGAAGGCTGAAAATGTCTATCGAGGGGGACCACACCTTGCCATCCCAGAATGTGTACATGATGGAATTGCCGGTGTCAAGTGACCGGCCAGCCTGAACTGGCTCACCGCCGATGTCTTCCGTCCAGAATACATGCACGTAGCCAAGACTGTCAGCCACGATGGCCGGGTGTGTGGAATCCTGCGGCGTATTTGATAGATTGATCGGCTCCGACCACGACACCGACCCCGACTGGGCAATGGACGGGCGTGCACCCGCTCCTGATAAAGACACCAGCAGGCCGAGGGTCAACAGACCAATGAATCGGAACAGAGATGATCGCGTGTGCCCCATGCGCTGCTAATTCCAGTAAATCTCGTATATTTCGAAAGTGCCGTGCCAGGGGTTGACGAACTCGTCGATCTTGCGGCCGTGTTGTGCAAGGAAAGTTTCGAATTCATCGCGTGGCAAAGCGTACATTGAAAATCCCGGCGTTGACGTGAAACCGGCCTGGTCCATCAGCAGCCCTCTCAGACCCGTATCGACGATCAGGTACTGTGGCCGGATTGCCTCGATGCCTTCGGTAAGCGTGTAATCATTGAAAAAATTGTAATAGGTGAGATTCATGATAGACCGGTAATCATAGTCCGACAGGCCGAGCCACCAATGAGGCAGTCCGGCTACGCGCGCCCCCGCCGGAACAACGCTGCGGACGCGACTGGTAACATCGTAATAGTTGTAGTTGCGGTTCGCAGCTATCGGGCGCACAATGTGCAGCGCACTGTTAAATACAAACAGCACCAGAATCGCGCCCATAAACAGCCGCTGCGGCTCCAGCTTGCGGCCTTCGCGCAACAGGCTTGTAAATGTCTCGGCGACCAGCAACAAAAAGAACGGATAAAACAAGATGGCGTATATGTCGTGTTTAGCCTGAATAAGGAGCACAAACAGTAGAAAAGCTACGCCCACGAATGTCACGAGCAGGCGATCGGCTATTTTACGACGCGCGAAACAGAACAGGATGCTGGCCCCGATCAGGGCAAAGTCCAGACTATATTCGTAGAAATGGTAGCGCCCGATTTCTGTCACGAGGGATTGCAGGATTACGGTCGGGTTCAAAGTGGCCAGGGGCGGACGCATCATGCTACCCTGCCAGCCGCGCGAGATCTCGAAGTACGTCGCCGGGTTGGGGACAATATGCACCCCAAGATAGTAGATGCCGGCCAACACTGCGCCGCCCGCAAAATACCACGTGTGGCGCGTGCGCAATACCTTCCGGCCATAGACGACGATGAACAGAGCGGCCAGACTGATTGCAAAGAGCGCGCCGTTCATGTGAATGTCGACCGACAGGCCGCCGACGAGACCACTGGCAAAGAATGCCCAGCGCTTGTCGTCTTGCACGCCAACCACAAACAAATACAAAGCAGCCGTTACCGCGCAGGCTAGAAAGATATCCACGCGGGCATAGTGGCTGGCCTGGAGAAAGACATAGCTTAGCGCCAACAAAGTTGTTGTCAGAGCCGCTGTCAGGGTGCTGTAGAGTCGACGGCCAAGTGCAAAAACCAAAAGGAGAAGCACGATACCCAGCAGCCACGATGTCAACCGCGCTTGAAACAACCCCAGGCCGCCGACGGCAAATGCCGCGGCCAAGGGCAGATTGCCGATCAGTGGCCAACGCACCCAGTATGCCGGCCACTGATCGAGTGCCCCGGTGAACATCGAGTCGAAATTGATCCCCCGCGTTGCCAGGTTCCAGGCGGTGTCGCTGTACCACGGTTCATCAATAAAGACGGCCGGGTAGGTTGTCAAAGAAAGCAGGCTGATGATAACTGCCGCAACCGTGCCGATCATCAGACCAACTGAAAGCCAGCGTTCCAGTGGAGCGGCTCTCTCGCGGCGACTGGCGAGAACAGGGCCGCTTATTGTTTCCAGGGCATCCATTAATTCACCTGTGCAATCTTGGTTTTACGCCAACGATTTCCTGCGCAGATTATTCGGCCTTTATTCATTCGCGATTCATCCGGGCTGCGCAATCCACATGTCTCACGGCTGATACGTGACGCGCACCGCCAACCAGTCAAGCGAGAAGTCACGCGCAGTTGAAGACGCGATATTCGTAACGCGCACTCGGAAATTCGTGTTTGACCGGTCGTTGACCGTCCAGGTGCGTCCCCACGTATCAGTCGCGCTGCCCAGGGTATAGGTACCTGGTGTTGCACTTAGCGTGGCCGTGGTTTTGGCCGCGGTCCACGTCACGCCGCCATCCCACGACAACTGCACACACATGCGCGGTAAGCCAGTGGTGCTGTCTACCCGCGCATCTGCACGCACTTCGATGCCCAACACGACTGCATTTGCGGGGACGTTGATATTGTATGTATAGAAGGCGTGTCGGTCTTTCCCCGAATTGGTGCACGACGTACTCGTCGATGTACCGCTGTTGGTGTCAACCGCAAAGAGACTGTTGCTGCCATAAGCGTTTATTGGACTGGTTTGGAAGCCATTGTTGTCGCCACCACTTTGCACCGCATTTGAGCTGGGACTTAACAGCCCGGTATTGGTTGGCGCGGCTGTTGGCGTAGGCGTATTGGTGGGCATTGGTCCACTGGGCGTGTTGGTGGGCGTCGGCGTCACCGTTGGACTGTTGGTCGGCGTGCTGGTAGGTGTTGGCGTCGGCGTTGGTGTATTGGTGGCCGTGGGGCCGACAGGCGTATTGGTTGGTGTCGCCGTTGCGGTCGGCGTGTTGGTTGGCGTGGATGTGCCCACCAGCCGAATCCACGCCCAGCCCCAATAAGGATAACTGCCACTCAGCGCGTCGGCCCGATCGATATACAACTCGAACACGCCGTTGGAGACGGTCACCGTGCCGAGCGTGTATTCTTGAAAATCGCCGGCCGGGCCAGTAGTGACGTCGAAGGAGAATTGCTCAGGCGTTGCAGCCGAGTAGCCCCAGTAGTAACGCAGGTTGGCGTTGTGGTACAGATTGGCGATCAGGGTGTAAGTGCCATTGGGCACAGCGCCGTAGAACCGCATCACGGGCGGGCGCTCTGTGGTCCCGGCAAACACGCCCGCATATCCGCGTGGGCCGTACAGGAACTCGGTCCACTGATTATCGGTCGCGTTCAGGTCGCCGGCATTCGTTGTCGTCGCCAGAATCGGCTGCTGATATGCGTCGTCATACACATTGATCTGCAACGATACATTCGGCGTCGCAGTGGGCGTAGGCGTGTAGGTCGCCGTCGGCGCAACGGATGTATTGGTGGGCGTTGGCGTCACCGTCGGCATGTCGGTTGGCGTGCTGGTAGGTGTTTGCGTCGGCGTTGGTGTATTAGTGGCCGTGGGGCCGACGGGCGTATCGGTCGGTGTCGGCGTATTAGTCGGCGTGTTGGTGGGTGTCGGCCCGACAGGCGTGTCGGTTGGAACTGGGGTTGGCGTTGGGGTGCTGGCTGAACCAACCAGGCGGATCCAGGCCCAGCCCCAATACGGATAACTGCCGCTCAGCAAGTCAGCCCGATCGATGTACAACTCAAACAGGCCGTTTGAGACGGTCACTGTGCCGAGGGTGTATTCCTGAAAGTCCCCGGCAGGCCCTGTCGTGACATCGAACGAGAATTGTTCAGGCGTCGCTGCCGAGTAGCCCCAGTAGTAGCGCAGGTTGGCATTGTGATATAGATTCGCAATCAGCGTATAGGTGCCATTCGGGACGGCTCCATAGAAGCGCATCACGGGCGGGCGCTCCGTGTTGCCGGCAAAGACACCCGGATAGCCGCGCGGCTCATACAGAAACTCGGTCCACTGGTTGTCGGTCGCCACCAGTTCGCCCACATTCGTGGTGGTCGCCAAAACGGGCAGTTGATGCGCATCCTCATACACATTGATCTGCGTCGATTCGCCCGGCATGGGCGTTGGCGTGTTGGTCGGCGTCGGGCCGACAGGCGTGTTGGTGGGTGTCGGCGTCACCGTCGGTGTATTCGTTGGCGTGGGTGAAGGGCCGGGCGTGGACGTCGACGTTGGTGTAGGTCCCTGGAGCGGATGGTTGACCACGACGTTCCCTGAGAATACAGGCACGCTTACAAAGGTGTGTTGAATTGCGCCGCCGGACTCCGTGAATAGATAAAATCGTGTTGCGATGTCTGTCGAACCCGTCAGGGTCGTGCTCAATAGTTGGGCCTGTGGGTCATAGATGCTGCTGATTAGTTTGGAGTTGTGCTTTGCTCGAATATATTGTGCAGCATAGTCAAGCGTCACATATTCGGGATTGTAGGAGCCAACTCCACTGATGACATTTGACAGGATGGTGGTCCAGTTACTACTCGAAATACTCTGAATATAGTATTCATGCGTGAACAGTGTGGCCAGCTCCATGCCGTTCAGCGCCCGCTTCAGTTGTGCGACACCATTATTAATCGTGGTATTCACGTCGTTACCGGGGTACCATTCATAGCCTGTGATGTCCCGAATCTCGGTGACCAGATTAAAGAATTGTCCATCAAATTCCGGGTGTCCGGGGACAGTCAAGTAGTCAGCATAATAATAGGGCGCGTTGCAGTCGGAGGAGCAGGTCGTTTCATATCGATTGAACGGCCCCATCATCAACCGCGAACCTCCATAGTAGTTGCCCGGCGCCATGACGGTCCCGATGAATTCTACCCCCCAGTTTCTGAGGCGATCAAATACATTGGTGCCAACCGCATAAAAATGCGGCACGACATACTTGGAAATGGGAATCTGGTTGTTTGTATGCCAGGCTGTTCCCTCAGCAAAATACTGGGCCACCGTTTGATCCGAGAAGTTGGCCCCGGCATCATAGTTCCAATAGAAAAACCCGCTGCTGCTGCGCGCATGGATGGAGACTGTCATGTCGCCGGCGTCAACCAGGGACTTTAAATGAGGAATATCTTGCACCTGGGTATAGAACAGTCCACCCCAGGGTTTCAGCCCATATTGATTCGCCGTATCAACCCACCAGAAAGGCCCTGTCACGTCGTCAACACGCATCGTAACGAAAGGCGGCAGCCCCTGCATCACAAATGGCTTGCGCGCCGCCCAGACAATGCTTCGCCAGATGAGATCGTCAAACCCATGCGCGTAGCCCCACACGTCGGCGCGCATCCAGTCGTAACTGGTCCATTGCACGGCCCGTCCTAGCCCGTAAGTTTTAGCCACAAGCAGCGGCTGCGTCCCAATGTTGGCCAGAGTGGCGGCCTGTGGATCCAGTGTTACCCGGAGCGGGGTGATGGTCGCCAGCAAATTGTACGATGCATTCGTCGGCTGGGCTGCGACGACATAGTCAGCGAGTGTAGGCGACGAGTTGATAGTGACACTGGACGAACTGGTGGCTGGCGCGTATCCAAAGCCGAAAACGCTCTGAATGTATTGGTAATAAGGCGCAAAACTCGAATCGGCCAGCACGCTGTCAAAATTCAACAGGCCGGTTCCCAGGTTAACCGCGCTCGAGATCGCCAGCTGTTCAGCCGCGTCGAGGTAAGTGTGTTGGGGGTCCAACCGATTATGCCCAATGATAATGAGAGCATAATCCTGCAAGTTGGCCGGCACGGCAGTCGTGGCGATATCCACGATCACATACGGCACCCCGAAATGATCGAGGTAGGGTCGGATATATCGCGCAAAGTCCGCATAGGTTGGGCTGGTGGAGTTCACCAGCACCACCGCGTCGGCGCGCGTTACCGCCGCCTGACCACTGACGGGCAAGGCCGTTGTAAGCGTAGTGGTGATCAACGCGATGGCGAGCACTGCAATCGCAACCGTCCGAATTCGAGATCGTTGTCGCAAGATCAAGGAGATTTTCATGGTTGGCTCTCTTTCGCATTGCCGCGATGAACAAACAAATTGCGCACATACTGCGCAATTCCCTGTACTGCTGGTATTAGGCTGATTGTATTGTAGAAGAAGAGAGTTTGCAGACTGTTTGAAGGATAGAGGTATTTCATATACAACGGTATGTTTTTTGGTAAGAAGATCGTTCCAGAAGGGAGCTACTCTGCCAGTGTGTCCAATTGGAGTAAGAAGAGTTGGAGTCTTTGACTTAAGTAGAGATCCTGCCAGTTCTACCAACGCTGAAGTCACTCCCATTACCTCCGCCGCACGGAGATGATTAATCCGCCGAATATCACTAACGCCAGCAGGCCCAACATCAACGTATCCAAATGCAGTGTGGCTGTTAGGGCTTTGAGCGTAATGGCTGTTGGTGTCATTGAATAGTTGACAACGACACTGTTTGAAAACGCTGGAACGTTAACAAAGGTGCTTCGAATACCGCCATTGGAATCGGTGAACACGTAGAACCGAGTAGGAATGTCGGCCGCCCCAATAAGGGTAGTACTTAATTGCTGTGCGCCCCAATCGTAGAACCCACTGGCAATATTGGCGGTCTGCATCGCCCGGACATACTGGGCGGCGTAGTCGATCGTCACATATTCTGGCTGATATGAGGCAATTCCGTTTGTCACACCTGCCATGATGGCATTCCAGTTACTGGGGGAAATCAACTGAATATAGCTGACCTCATGGGTCATCAAAGTTGCGAGGTCCATGCCATCCAGAGCGCGTTTGAGCCATGTCACACCTCTATTGATGGTTGGCCCTACATCGTTGTCAGGAGCCCACTCGTAACCGGTGATGTCCCGAATTTCAGTGAGTAAATTGAAAAATTGGCCGTTAAGCTCGGGGTGGCCAGGAATGTTCAGATAGTCGGCATAATAAATCGGAGCACTACATTCGGCATTACAGTCCGTTTCATAGCGATTGAAAGGCCCCAGCATCAATCGGGGGGCATTCCAGTAGTCAATGCCTGGTGTGATAACGGTCCCCACAAACTCCACACCCCAGTCCCTCAAATGACTGAACACATTGGTACCGATTCGATAATAGTGAGGCACAACATACTTTGAGATGGGAATCTGATTGGTGGTGTGCCAGGCAGTCGCTTCGACAAAATATTGATCCACGATTTGGTCGGAGAAATCGCCGCAACAGCCCATATAGAAAAAGTCGCTGTAGGCTCGTGAATGAATCGCGACGGTCATATTGCCGGCATCGACTAGTGTTTTCAGGTGGGGGATATCCTGCACTTCATTCAGGAACAAGCCGCCCCACGGTTTCCAGCCATACTGGTTGGCCGTGTCCACCCACCAGAAAAGGCCGGTCACGTCGTCGACGCGCATCGTGACGAAGGGGGGCAGCCCCTGCATCACAAAGGGCTTGCGAGCCGCCCACACGATGCCTCGCCAGATCAAATCATCAAACCCGCGCACAGGGCCCCACACATCGGCATGCATCCAGTCGTAGCTAGTCCATTGCACGGCGCGGCCTTGTCCGTAAGTTGTTGCAGCCAGCAGGGGATCTGTACCAATGTTGACCAAAGCCGCTGCTTGTGACGGCAGGGTGACTCTGACCGGAGTAATAGCAGCCTGTAAGGCGTACGATGCATTCGTGGGTTGGGCCGCGACGATATAGTTACCAAGGATGGGAGACGAATTGATAGTAACGCCGGAAGAGCCCAGCGCGGTTGCGTACCCGAATCCGAAAACGTTCTGAACGTATTGGTAATACGGCGCAAAACTCGAATCAGCCAGGACATTGTCGAAATTCAACAAACCCGTTCCTTGATTGACCGCGTTGGAAATGAGCTGTTGTTCCGTTGCATCTAGATAAGCGTGCAGTGGATCCAGCTGGCTGTGCCCAACGATAACGAGCGCATAGGACGCAAGATCGGCGGGCACGGGCGTAGCAGCGATGTCCACCACCGTATACGGAACCCCGAAATGATCGAGATACGGCTGAATATACCGCGCGCACTCCTGGTAGTTGGCACTGGCTGAATTCACCAACACTACCGAGTCAGATCGCGTTGTGAAGGCCTGACTGCTCACGGGTGTCTCCATAGATGGGAGCATGACCAAAGCCGCCACTACGGCCAACGGTATGGTTGTCCGCAGAGTTCGACGGTTAGTTGACATGGCATTTTCCTTCGATGAATTGGCATGACGGTTTGTCTCCGCGGCCAGTGGAATGATGTTTAACTTCGTGCAGCTATGAATAGTCCCACACACACGATCCCGACCCCCAGCCAGCGCGTAATTGGCACCACTTCGCCAAACAGCGTCCCAGACAGGGCGAGGACCAGTACAATAGGCAGGCCCATGAACGGATAGGCAAAGCTCAAGTCGCTGTGTGACACGGCGACCATCCATGACAACGCAGCGACAACCGCACTTCCCAAACCAAGCACGACTTTCAAGTTGGCAAACGCGCGCAGGATCAATTGAGTGACGTCCGTGGCCTGACCGAGACCAACGCTTACCTCGCGCATACCCTGTTTGACCAATAGTTGGCCCACGACGGTAAAGATAATTGTGACCAGGATGAAAAGCAGGCCCATCGGCGACTCGCGGTTCATGCTAATTTACTCCCGCTCCGATTGAGGCGCAGTAATCGTAGCAGCTGTGACTAACCGCGCGGGCTCCGTTTGAAACTGCTGAATAGCCGCCACGACCTGCGCCTGAATCTCCTCGGTCAGATCGTTGTAAAACGGCAGTCTCAGCAACCGGTCGCTAATGTCTTCAGTTACAGGGCAGTCCCCTTCTTTTCCACCGAATCGGCGTCCCATATCTGACAAGTGCAGCGGCAAATAGTGGAACACGCTTACGATACCCTGCTCTTTCAAATGTCTGATCAAGGCTTGTCGTTGATCAAGCGAACCCATCAGCAAGTAGAACATGTGATAGGGTTGTTCGCAATGTGGCGGCACGACCGGCAATCGAACATCGTGCGCCGCTGCCCAACCCTGCAATTGTTGGTTGTAACCGTGCCAGATCTGGCGGCGTTTCGCCTGAATCTGTTCGCGGGTTTCCAGTTGGGCGTACAGGAAAGCCGCCAGGATATCTGAAGGCAGATAACTTGAGCCGATGTCTGTCCAAGTGTATTTGTCCACTTGCCCTCGAAAGAATCGGCTGCGATTGGTGCCTTTTTCCCGAATGATCTCCGCCCGCTCAATGTATTGCGGATCGTTGATCAATAGTGCGCCGCCTTCACCGCAAATGATGTTCTTAGTTTCGTGGAAACTTTGCGTGGCCATGGCGCCAAATGTACCCAATAAGCGGCCCTGATACTTGCCGAACAGGCCATGCGCGTTATCCTCAACCACCGGTATATGATGCCGCGCCGCGATATTCAGGATGGAGTCCATCTCGCACCCGACACCCGCGTAGTGAACGGGCACAATGGCTTTGGTCCGCGGCGTGATCAGCCGCTCCAGCTGGCTCTCGTCCAGATTTAAGGTGTCGGCCCGGATATCGATAAAGACTGGCCTGGCGCCGCGTAAGACAAAGGCATTGACCGTCGAGACGAACGTAAAGGCCGGGACAATCACTTCATCGCCAGGTTGAATGTCGAGCAGGAGCGCTGCCATCTCAAGCGCGTGCGTGCACGATGTCGTCAGTAGCGCCCTGGGAACGCCCAGTATTTGCTCGAGCAACGTGTGGCACTTCTTGCTGAACGGTCCATCACCGGATACCCAGCCAAGCTCGATCGCCTGCGCGATATACGCCGGCTCTGTGCCACATAGATAAGGTTTATTGAAGGGAATGATGTTTGTGTTCATGGTCAGATTTCTCGCGAGGTACAATTGGGCATCCATTTATGATACCATAGCTGAACGGACCGAACTAAGAAACCGCACCGCTGATAGAGGCGTTGGGCCGCAATATTACGGCCCTGGGTTACTACCTCCACTGACTCGACGGACTGATCGGCGAACCATTGCATGGCCTGATGCGTTAGATATTGTCCCATGCCCTTACCGTGGGCTTCCTCGCTCATCCCGACGAGACCAACCTGACCCTGTGCGCCCTGCCGGTGACAGGAAAAGTACCCGACCGGTTGCCCGTTCAGCTCGGCCACAAGCACATGATCGGCGTGCCCCTCACAGCTGCGCTTGATCCACAACTCATATAAGGCTCCACAGCGTTCCAACGAAAAACATCCATCAAAATAGAAACGAGAGTCTGTATGACTCTTTCGCGCAATGGCTTGCAGGGTAAGCACATCGCTGGGAATTACCGGCCGCACGCATCCTTCGCTCGGGCGACCGTTGACCGCTCGGGCTTGCCAGTCCGCAATGCGACACTGCAGCGTCACACGCATATCAACCAGGCGGAAACCATTGTCTTCGGCGAGTCGAATGGTATCCGCATGATCCGAATCAGCCAGAAAGTACAGACAATCGATCAGGTGATCCGTGCACCACACGTTGATCGCGGCCATGTTTTGTGGTTCCAGCCGGTGCTCAGTGACGCGGCCAATATTCCGGCCAAAAAACTGACTATCCCACTCAAGGAGCTGACAGGGTTCAATGGTCTGCATGTGACGACATCTCAACTTGGAATGTGTTGCGTCCCAGCGGTTGTTCAACGACTGTATCTGCGTAATGATCCTGACTCAAGGTGCGCGGCGGCAGCGCCGGCAATTGGACGGAATCCGAGTCGCTGCGCACGACATACGTTGGACGTTCCATCGTGCGAAAGTGCATTCGCGCCAGGTACTCGCCGATAATACCCAGCGCAAACAACTGCGCACCCGAGAAGATCGCAATGACCGAGGCCAGGAATGGAAAACCGGGCACGCTGCCGCCTTCAAGTACATAGCGGCCGATCACGAAGAGTAATACGCCAAGCCCGAAAAACGTGAACGCGAATCCAATTAAGCTGGCCAGTTGCAGCGGTGTTGTGCTAAACCCGGTCATCATGTTCAGCGCATGGGTTGCAAGTTTGCGGAAAGTGTAGTTGGATACGCCCACTACGCGCTCATCGTGTTGTACGGTCACTGCCGCAAACCGAGTGGTTCCCCAGGTCAACAAAACATCAATTGACAGGAATGGACTTCGGTAGTTGGCAAAGGCGTCACGCACCTGCGTGCGAAAAGCGCGAAAGGCACTGACATTGCGAGCTGTCGCCGCGCCCATTGCACTCTTCAATGCCAGCTTGGTGACCTGCGAGGCCAGATCGCGCCAAAAGCCATGTTGTTCTCGTTGGGGCGTGCCATAGACGACATCGTAGCCCTCCGCCAGTTTGTTCAGCAGTTTAGCCATCTCTTCCGGCGGGTTTTGCAGGTCATCGTCTATCGTGACGAGGATTTCATGCTGTGCGGCCCGGATGCCACATAGCAATGCATTGTGTTGGCCGTAATTTCGCATCAGGTTGATGCCTCGGACCCAGGGATAATCCTGAACGATCTGGCCAATCACCTCCCAGGTGTTATCGCGACTTCCATCGTTAACCAGGATCACCTCGTACGCCCGGCTTAACGTCGGCAGTACCTGTGCAAGGCGCGCTGTCAGGTCTCTCAAGCTGCCTGCGCTGTTATAGGCCGGGACGACAACTGATAACGAACGTGAGTTCGCCTCGAGCAAGTCGTTGTCGTCTGCCTGTTTGTTTGCTGTTGCCAACGCAGTTTCGCGCTTCATGTTGTAACTAACCTCAACCGTAATTTGGCCGCCAGTGCTTTTTCTGTCTGGGCCAGTGGGCCAGACAGCACGCTGGATAACCCCTCTGCGAGTGAAATTCCGGGCCGGAAGTTTAGAGCGGCAGCCAGGCGGGCTGCATCTCCCCGGCTGTGCTGGATATCGCCGACGCGAGCAGCCGCAAATACCGGCTGGATTGACGTGCCCAGCACCTCGTTCAAAGTATCCACCAACTCAATCAACGAAGTACCGTGACCAGATGCAACATTCAGGATTTGTCCTTTCGCCGTGTCACATTCACACGCCAACAGATTGGCCTTTACGACATCGGTGACGTGTACAAAGTCCCGCGTTTGCGAACCATCCCCGAAGATCAGAGGCGACTGGCCGTCGCGCATGCGTTGCGCGAACCTGGGAATAACCGCCGCGTATTCGCTGGCCGGATCCTGGCGCGGGCCGTAGATGTTAAAGTATCTTAAGCAAGTCGTCGGCACACCGTAGGTTCGATAAAAGAGCCGGCAATAATTCTCGCCCATTAACTTGGTAGTGGCATAGGGTGACAATGGGCGCGTCTCGGCAGTTTCGCTGAGGGGGAAGGTGTCGTTGTCCCCGTACACTGCACAGGAACTTGACAGGACGACACGTTTCACACCCGACTCCTGTGCGGCAAGCAAAACGTTTAACGTGCCAGTAACATTGATCGTGTGGGCGCCCATCGGGTCGGTCATCGATTGCGGTACACTCACCATCGCGGCAAGATGTAATATGTAATCGCTGCCGCTCGCTGCGTGGCACACACCGTCTGCATCCCGCACATCGCCTTCAATGATTTCTACACCCGACATGTGACTCAAATTGGCGCGCTTGCCAGTCGAAAAATTATCGAGCACGCGCACGCGATCGCCGCGTTGAACGAGCGCTTCGACAATGTGTGATCCAATGAAACCCGCCCCACCCGTGACCAAAAAAGTTGCCATAACTATGTAGTCCTTGCCTGTTTGATTCTCACCTGGTCCAGATCTTTTAGCGTCGCCGGACCCAGATCGTTCGCGCGGCCGCGATGACGACGATTCCCGCTGCCAGCACTCCACCCAAAGCCAGTGGTGGGAGGCTCGGGGGTTCGGCTCTGGATTGTTGCACCGTGCCCTGGAATTTCTGCGGCACCGCTGGCGTGGGTTGCGGTGTAGCTGTCGAGCCGGGGGTGGTTTTCGGCAGTGGCGTTAGGGTTGGCCTGGGTGTTACAGGGCGAACCTCAATTTCCCGATTAGTCCCGGCTACCTCGAACTGACTGGTGCCATCAGCCTGCCATGCCCAAATGTAAAGCAGTGCATTCAGGCGTCCGGCCTGCGGGGCTGCAGCCAGGACAACCGCGTTACCCAATTCAGCTGGCTGGCCCAGTCCGTAATCTTCGCGTTCACTCCAATTTTGACCCGTCCAGCGTGTATAATGCAACGTGGCTTCGCTTCCTGAACCTGTCCCCAGTGCTGCCAGATAGACATTACCTGCACCATTTGCACTCAAACCATTCGAGCCACTGACCTGTTGAAACCCTGGTACCAAAGCTGGTTCGGACCAGCGCAGCCCACTGTCTGGTGAGAACGCCGACCACACACCGTAAGGCGTCGGTGAATCCGTCGAGAGCAAACTGGACCTTTGTACCCACGATAGATGCACGTAGTTGGCTTCGTCGACGGCGAGACGCGGCCAATCTACCATGCCTTCTGCCACCTTTAAGTACTCACTCCAGGTCAAACCTTGATCGACCGAACGCGCGTAGTAGATCGCTTGCGGTCCGGCGCTACCTGGCAATACCGCCCGCAGCCAGACGGCATGGAGCACCTTTGAACCGGCCGCCCACGCGATCTGCGGTTTTTCGACGCGATCCCAATGAGCGGCGCGCGCGTCGCTGATAACAGTTGCCGTCAGCCACGTTGAGCCGCCATCGATTGAACGGACGAGATAAATGCCGCGTTGTTCGTTAAATGGTACAGCATAGGCGACGAACAGATTGCTGCCGGCCGGATCAACCGCGATACTTGGCCGACTGCTGATTGATGCAGCTGCGGGCAGGGCGACAGGTTTTGTCCAGCCAGGTGCCGACGCAAAATCGCGCGTATAGGCCCAACTGTAGAACACTGGACTATTTGTTCCGCCATTCCAAACGGCATGTACTTTGCCCAGATCGTCGATCGCTAGAGCGGGTTGCCTGGCTATGTTTGTTGCCGCTATCAATGCAGGCGAGCGCAATACCTGTGCGGGACGAGACCAGCGACCGCTGTTCCACATCGAAGCAAAGAGCGCTGAGTCTGGCTCACTAGAGCTGGCCGGTTGGCGCCATAGGGCAAAGACATTTCCCTGGTTATCTGAAACTAACGCGGGCAAATCCTCCTGATCGTCAACCACGGTACGAGCGGATAATGTTTCAATTGAACTCCATGCCGATTTCAAGTCGGCCACCACACTTGACAGACCGGTCGAACTATGCGTGCCCCAAACATCACCATTTGCATCGCAGCCAACAAGTCCAGCGGTTTGACCAGCGATAGCTACATTGATGCAATTGAGACTAACCGATCGTTTTGTATGGGAATCATAAAAACTGAGGGAAGCATTGCCCGGCTCCGACCATCGTGTGCCGTCCCAGGCAGCAATAGTCACTGAATTGACGGCATCGACGGCGTCGGTCGACACACCCCGGCCAACTAACCACAGTCTGCCATCGTCGCTAGGCATAAAAGTCCAGTTTTCAGCACAGCGGGTGATCCGGCCTAATACTTGTTGGGGGGCGCTCCAACTCTGTCCGCCGTCCCGTGACTGGCGCTGGACAAGCCCGCAGCCGCTTAGGCTACTGTCCTGCCAGATCATAAGGAACTCACCGCTAGCCGTCGAGGCGACGTTGGCGCGGCGTGGCAGACTGGTGACGGCGCCTGCGACGCCCTGTGCTTCGCTCCACGTGACTCCACTGTCATCAGAGCGGACATAGGTGCTCTGCTTCAATTGTGGATCATCCCAGACGACGATAACCTGTCCCTGACTGTTACCGGCAACGCTGACGTGCAGTTGGTCGGGTGTGGCAGATCGAACGTAGGCCGAGGCGTACACCAACTGTGAATCGCTCCATTGCTCTTCAGCGGTGCTGCGATAGTAAATGCCTGATGGCGCGGCCTCCGTGTTGAGAGGGCGCACATAGGCCAGATGAAGCGTGCCACTGAAATCACTGGCTACGTCAATCACCGTTGCCCGATCGGCCAGTGCCACACTGCTGCTCCAGCCGGCGTCTCGAGTCTGCGCTGTGAATAACCGATCTTCCGCGTTAATCCAGAATGCATGAACATCGTTCAATGTTGTGGCCGCAAGTCGAATTTCACGGGGCGGCGTGATGGCAATACGGCCAGTCTGCGAATCTGTACGACGCGAGCCAACAACGTCGGACATGACTATCGGCCGTGTCCAGACCGTTGCTGTCGGGCCAGTGGCGCGCGCATACTGTGCGCCTTCTGTTGCATCCCACCACAGCGCATGCAATGAACCATTGGTCTCGGCGGCGATGATCGGCCGCGATGCCGCGCCGGATTGAGAGACGTTCGCCGGGGGCTGCCAGGCGTTTTGGGCAGACTGCGCCGCAACATGCGCCGCCGCAATTAGCACTAGAACCAGGGTTGTAACAAAAGTGATGTATTTCAAAGGATTATGCATGGTTAGGGTTTGATACCCAGCAGGTCGGCAACTTGCCTGATGCGTCGGGCCTGATCTGGCAAGCTGAGATAGGTGTCATACCACCATTGCCGGCCCATAATTTGACCCTGAGTCAAATCAATATCACGCCACAATTGAGCGGCCCGGTCCCAATCGCCCTCGAGTGCAAAACACTCCCCCAGCATCTGGCGTGTCGCGCGCTGCTCGGGTTTGACCGCATATGCTTGTTGCAAATGCGAACAGGCCGAGACATTCTCTCTACGCGCCAGCTCAATCTGACCCAGCCGACGATTTGCCGTCGCATTCATCGAATCGAGCACTATTGCCCGATCGTAATGCTCAATGGCTGCCGATAAGTTGACACCGCCAGGTTCTCGTAAGACGTCCTGAATAGGCACCTCAGGCCAGCGATACACCGCTAGCTCCGCGCGCATCTGCGCTACTGCGCCCAGATTGGCCTCGATCACAGATCGACCACCCGGCGTCAGAATCATCACCAGTAATCCGCTCACGGCAATTGCCCACACCACAACTGCCGGCCAAACGCGATCTGCTTTGGCCGACCTGATGAGTGGCGGCGCCTGCGATTCAAGCGTTCTTGTCGCCAGTGCTATCGGAACCAGCAGTAGCGGAATGGCTGCGCCGCCGTAGCCATAGAATGCATCATCAAATAGCCCGTGTATCAGAACAACACTGAGTGCCGTCAGGCCGGCGAGTCGCGCGTGCGAGGCGTTTGTTCGCGGCCACACGGCATTGAGGGTTAAGCCACTCAGGGCAATTGCGCCTAACAACCCTTGATCAAGCCATACGTTGAGCCACAAATTGTGGGCATGTACTGTGTGCCCGACATGCGTCAACAAAGCATAAGTCGAATAAGCCATCTCGAACGAACCGAAGCCCAGCCCGGTCACCACATAGTCATCGAGTAGGGCGATACTGTTGTTCCAGATGGCCGGTCGGTCGCCACTGATATCCAATAGCCGATTGCCCAATGGCGTGAGGCCGACTCCGGTGATGAGAATCAGTGCCCCGGTTACGACGATAACTACCCAGATTACGCGGGCTTTGCGCTGAGCCGTAGTGCGCCGGCTGATGGTGCGCCATGTGAGCGCCATAACCGCGGCCAGCATCAAGGCCAGCCATGCCCCTCGTGAAGCACTCAACGCCAGACCCGCCAGCGCGATCCCCAACATCACACCGCGTGTTGCGCGGCGGCTGTCGCGTAGCGCCCACGCCTGCAGGGGGATCAGCATGGCAAGCACACCACCGGCAGCGTTTGAGTTTATTGTAATGCCAGGATTTGGCTGAATTGTTGCCAACCACACGAAGGTTGAGTTCAGCAACGGCAATTTCGCCATCGCCCTCGACCAATCGCCCGCGATCAAGAAGGCGATTGTAACCAGTAGTGGCAGCAACATCAGTGTCAGCCGCAGGCGGCGCCCGTCGGACAAATTATGAAAGACCAGATACAGTACGACGCCGAATGCACCAAGAGTAAAACCAACTGCCCCTTGTGCCGGGTCGTACGCGATCAGGCCGCCCAGCAGTACCGATAGCGACCACGGCACAATTTGCCAGTCGAAAGACAGCCGCCGCATTCGGATCATCGTTTGTCAGGTGTAAGTGCCCGCTGTTAGCTTCTTACCCAGCCCAGCGTTGACAGGCCAATCTCCAGCGCCGACTTCCACGAATGCGGATCGGCCATACCCTTCAGGTAAGTCCAGATCGGGCCGGGACGGAAGGCCCATTCGCGGAAGGCGCGCTTCTGCCAGTATTCCAACTCTTCCGCTTTCAGGCCTGGATAATCCAGGACTGTGGACTTGTCCATATCCACTTGTTCCCACTGCGTGCCGGCGCGGAACCAGTTGTTTTCCAGCACTTCGAAGAAGAAGGGCGTGCCCGGATACGGCGCGGCGACGTGGAACAGAGCGATGTCCAACGGCAGGGCCTTGGCAAACTTGATCGTGGCCTTGATGGTCTCTGGTGTCTCGCCGGGCAGGCCGATGATGAAGTAACCCCAGTTCTTGATGCCAGCCTCGTGCGCCCACTTGAGCGCGCGCGGGGCCTGCTCCAGCCGATAGCCCTTCGCGGCCTTCTTGAGAATCTGCTCGTTCGACGACTCGATGCCCCAGGCGATGTAGATGCAGCCCGACTTGCCCATGAGTTGCAGCATCTCCTCGTCCACGTAATCGACACGGCTGTTGCACGTCCAGGTCAGGCCCAGTTTCTCTTCGATCAACAACTTGCACAGGCCCATGACTTGTTCGCGATTGACGGTGAACAAGTCGGCGTACATGTTGACGTGCTTGATGCCCAGGTCTTTCAGCACACGCAGTTCCTTCATGATGTTTTCGGGCGTGCGCACGCGAATGGAAAACTGATAACTGACGTGCTTGATGCAATACTTGCAGCCCGCCGTGCAGCCGCGACTGCTCACAATGAATGTGTACGGGCCTTTGATCATCGGGATGCGATACTTGTCGAACGGCAGCAGATGATGCGCCGGAATCGGCAGATCGTCGAGGTTGCGAATGAAGGGGCGATCCCAGTTGACGCGGGCTTCCGCGCCCTGCCGCCAG
>JAUQXD010001448.1 GCA_030834835.1 Thermoflexales bacterium
TTGCTGGTCGTCATCGACATCGCCAGGTGCGTGCGGCCGTGGAACGAGCCGGTGAACACGATGACGTTGGTGCGCTTCGTCGCCTGCTTCGACAACTTCACGGCCGCCTCGACGATCTCCGCGCCGCTGTTGCTGAAGAAGAATTCGCTAAGTTCAGGCCACGCGATGACGGACGACAACTCGTCGATGAGGTTCATCATCGGCTGGTGATAGACGAGGTTGGCCTGGCCGTGGATCAATCTGGCGGCCTGATCCTGAATGGCTTTCACCACCTTGGGATGTGCGTGGCCGGTGCTGGTCACGCCGATGCCGGAGGTGAAATCCATGTACTTGCGGCCCTCTGCGTCGATCAGATAAACGCCTTCGCCATGATCGACCATGATGCTGAACGAGCGTCCCCACACAGTTCCGATGTGTTCAATGCCGGGCATGATGTCTCCTTGGGCTGAAAGAGTCGCTGCTGCGGCTATAAAGCTAGCATTGATCAGGCCAAGTCGTCAAGCTTCACGCCGTGTCATTCCGAACGAAGTGAGGAATCTTTTACGCTGGCTATCACACGTCCTGGCTGCGGGAGAGATTCCTCGCCGCGCGACGGCTCGGAATGACATATAAGGCTCATCTGCTATAATTCCGCAAACATCACCCTCTTCACGACCATGACTCAAGCCGCCCCGCTCATCGCCACCAAGCTGCACATTCCGCGCGTTCGCGCGCGGCGCGTGGCGCGTCCGCAGCTCATCAAGCGTCTCAATGCGGGGCTGCCCTTCATCCTCATTTCCGCGCCGCCCGGTTTTGGCAAGACCACTCTGCTGGCCGAATGGCTGGCGCAAACCGATCGGGTGGTGTGCTGGCTGTCATTGGACGAGCACGATAACGATCCCGCGCGCTTCCTGCACTATCTGATCGGCGCACTGCGCACGGCCGATGATGCGCTCGGCGCGACCACCTATGCGCTGCTCGGCTCGCCCGAAGTGCCCCCCGCCGATGTCGTCATGGCTCCGCTGTTGAACGATCTCGCTTCGCTGGCGAAGCCCACGCTGTTGGTGCTGGACGACTATCACGTCATTTCAGACATGCGCGTGCATCAACTCATCATTCAACTGGTGGAATTTCTGCCGGAGTCGCTGCAAATCGCCATCGCCTCGCGGATCGATCCGCCGCTGCCATTGCCGCGCTTGCGCGTGCGCGGCCAGTTGATCGAAGTGCGCAGCGCCGATCTGCGCTTCACTGCCGATCAGGCCGCTGCTTTCCTCAACGATGTGATGGGACTGGCCCTGACGCCGGACGTGATCGACACGCTGGAAGCGCGCACCGAAGGCTGGATCGCGGGGCTGCAACTCGCGGCGTTGTCGCTGCAAGAAGCCGACGATGCGCAAGCGTTCATGCACGCCTTCGCTGGGAACGATCGCCACATCATGGACTATCTGGCCGACGAGGTGTTGTCGCGCCAGTCCGATGCCGTGCGCCGTTTTCTGCTGCACACCTCGCTGCTCGATCGGCTATGCGGCCCAGCGTGCGACGCCGTGTTGGCCGATGGCGCAACGGATTCAGCGGCGACGCTGGAGCAACTGGAACGGGCTAACCTCTTTATCGTGCCGCTGGATAATCGGCGGGAGTGGTATCGCTATCATCATTTGTTTGGCAGTTTATTACGCCATCGTCTGGCGCGTGAACACGCCGCAGATGTGCCGGATCTGCATCGCCGCGCGGCACAGTGGTTCGGTCAACAGGGTTTGATCGAAGAGGCGATCAAGCATGCGTGGCCGCCCGCGATTACGCCCTCACCGGCCAATTGCTCGACGATGCAGGTGAGCGGCTGCGCTTGCAGACCACGATCGGTTTGCCCACGTTGTTGGGCTGGCTGCAATCACTGCCGCTGGATATTCTGCGTCAGCGACCCAACCTGCACTTCTTCATCGCCCGCAATCTCTCGATGTTGGGCCGCATCGAAGACGCGCAGCGCGTGCTGGATGAAGTGGAAGAGACGCTACGCCAGCGCGACGCCAATGATCCACTCACGCGGCGCGTGGCCGGGCTGGTGGCGCTCGATCGATCGTATGCGGCCGTGCTGAACGGGGATGCCAACGCCGTGATCGAATACGCGCAGCGCGCGCTGGCCGTGATGCCGGAAGCGCCCACCTTCGATCGCACTAACGTCTATGTGCGCCTGGGCGTGGGTTACGGTATGGCCGGTCGGTTGGCTGAATCGCTGCAAGCCTATGAACAGGCGCGTGCGGTCGGTCTGGCATCCAACACGCCTGCCGCCGCGCTGATGCCGCTGCCCAACATGGTGATGCTGTACATGATGCTCGGCCAATTGCGCCACGCACACGAGGCCGCGCAGCAAGGCGTTCAGTTGGGGCAAAGCCATCCGGCGCTGGCGGGTACGCTGGGCATCATCCACAATCGCTTGAGTGAGCTGCATTACGAGCAGAATGATCTAGCGCAGGCGCAGGCCGACCTCGAACGCGGGCTGGAGTTGTTCAGCCGCCGCGGCGAGGTGGACAACTACGGCCTGTGGCGCTCGTGGCTGGCCTACATCCGCGAGACGCGCGGCGACCGCGCGGGCGCACAGCAGGCCCAGCAACAGGCGCGGCAGATTGTGGATAAGTTCGCGCCCGGCGGCGATTTCTATGACAGCGCGCAGGGCTATCAGGCGTGGTTCGATCTACGTTGGGGTCAGCCTGATCGCGCGCTGGCCTGGGCACACGGCCATCTCCACACCCGATCGCACCCCGTGGACTATAACGATTCATTTGCGGCGAATATTTTAATTGAAGGCCACGAGCCGCAACTCGCCGCCGATTTCCTGACGAAGGTGATCGCCGAAGCCGAAACCAGCCACAATCACGGCGATATGATCAAGGCGTTGGCGCGGCGTGCGGTGGCGTGGCGCGCTCTCCGCCAACCCGATCGGGCCTTCGCCGACCTCCAACGCGCAATCGATCTGGCCGCGCCCGAAGGCTACGTGCGATCAATTATTGATGCAGGCGAAGGCATACGATTGCTGATTGCTGATTTCCGATTGTGGATTGAGAAGCAGAACATTGACCGTGAAGAGAAACGGCGCGTCATCACCCATACCGATCGGTTGATCACGGCCCTTGCGCCCGCCGCCTATGCCGCAATCACCCCAATCAGCAATCAGCAATCTACACTCAGCAATCTCGTCGAGCCGTTGAGCGACCGCGAACTGGACGTGCTGCGGCTGCTGGCCGAAGGGCTGACCAATCAGGAAATCGGCCAGAAACTCTACATCTCCCTGCCCACCGTCAAGACCCACACCGCCAACATCTACGGCAAACTGGGCATCAACAGCCGCAAAGACGCCGTCACGCGCGCCCGCGCGCTGGGCCTACTCCCGGCCGCTTAGCCGTCTCGGTCTCCAGATGTAGCCACACAATCATCCCCGCCGACCAACCACAATCATCCGTCCGGTTGATGTCAGTCATACCGTTCGTGTCGTACACTGCTCGTGGAATTGAAACTCACGAGGCAGACCATGAATCCGACACGCTTCTCCATCCGAAAATTCTTTCAACTGCTGCTGGCCGGGCTGACGGTGTTCATCGTCGTGACCAGTTCGTGCGTGCCGGTGGCCGTATCTCAGCCGCAGCCGTTTGCGCGCGACCTGGCTCATCAGATTCAGCGCACCTACGGGATCGTGTTGGTCGATCGCGGCGCGCACTGGACCGCCAATGAAGCACACATTATCTGGCGCGCGCTCGAGCGGCTGGCCTCTCGCATCAAGGTGGTCTTTGGCGTGCCGGGCGAATCGACGCTGAAGGCTCTGCTGGACGGCAGCGTGTTCTATCGGGATGGCGGCACGGGCGACAAGATCGCGTACACCATCGCCGGGACGGTCAGTTTCTACGATGTATGGGCAGGCTACGACGACGCTCACCGCATGTTTTATCTCTATCACGAAATGGGCCACTTGCTGGATACGCGCGGCTCGTTGATGAACCTGTTCATGGGCGAGATTTCAGGCACGTTTTCGGGCCGCGTGGGCAGCTACGTGGACGATCGGGGGCAGTACCAGCTGGGTGTGGATTTTCCCCAGGCCGCCAATCAACCCATCCGCCATCGCACAGACAGCGCCAGCGAGGATTGGGCCGAGACCTTCGCCAGTGTGGTGATGCCGGAATTCGAGAACGACCTGCGTGATGTGGGCGCGCCGCGTGTCACGGAAGTGGTCAACCAGTTCTCGAATTGGCTGGCGCAGCAGCACCGCGAACGCCCGAAGGAACAGGCCATGGCGGAAAGTCGCTAACGAATCATACTCG
>JAUQXD010001449.1 GCA_030834835.1 Thermoflexales bacterium
CTGGACGCGCTGCAAGCCGCCGCCGCCGTCCTCATCGTCATGCGCTTTGGCGGCAAAGTGACCTTCGATTTGCAGCAGTGGGGCTACGACGTCGTCGCGAAGACAGCGCCGGCGCCGAAGCCGCTCGAAGAGCCGACCCCGCCCGAACCGACGAATCCGTAAGTACAGTTGTGAAAGTCTTGCGGCAACGTCATGCCCCGCGTAGCGTGCTTCCGCCTTGCGCGCCCCCGCTACGCGGACAGGGCGTGTCGGACATCCAGCTTGACGGTCGCTCTGGACTCCCGCCTAAAGCGCGCGGGAATGACCTCGGCGTATACATCAAAACGGAAACCACTCCAGTCACATCCGATTGGCAAACAAAGACCCTTCGGCGCTATGCCTGAAGGGTCTTTATTGTTGTGATCGCCGATCGGCGTTGGACCGGCCGCGACGCCGGATCGCCCCATCGATCGCGCGTAAAGCGTCTGCGCCGCCGTGTGCTATTCGCTCGCGCGACGCCTGCGACTCCATACGATGCCTGTCCGCATCAACCCCACGATCAGCCCTGTGCAGAATGCCGTCCGCAATAGTCTTCGCCAACCTCAACTCGTGTTGCATGATGGCGCGGCAGCGCCTCTTCGTCAGACTTCAGGTGTGCGTGTGGTATCTCCCCGTCAGGACGGCGATGCAGTCTTGCGCCATACTGGAGCCGATGTTGGCAGCCGCGGCCACACACTTCATCCGACCTAATGCTTCAGGTCTTTCGGCCTTTAGGCGGATGACGTCGCAGCGCGGCGCTGGTAATCTAAACACGTGTGCGGGGGCACAGGAAACGTGAGGCGTCATGACGACACTACCACCGCACACCTGGGAACATTCGCTGTTGATGCTGGCGCACGAAGCGTGGCAATCCATGGCCGCGCACGTCGTCGCCACTGCGCCGGTGTGTGATCGCTCGATATTGGATCGTGCTTACGCGCACTGCGAAGCGATCACGGCCCGCCACAGCCGATCGTTCTCTCTCGCCTCGATGTTCCTGCCCGCCGACAAGCGCCGCGCGATTCGCGCCCTCTATGCCTTCTGCCGTGTCACCGATGACATCGTCGACTGCGACATCGTCGACTGCGACGGCTGCGACGCCGGACATGAATTGATTCGCTGGCGCAATCAGTCCCTCGCGCTGAATCCGCCCCACACCGATCGGGTAGCGGTGGCCTGGGCGGATGCGCGCACGCGCTATCGCATTCCCGTCCGCTATGCCGAGCAATTGATCGACGGCGTGGCGCGCGACCTCACTCAGTCTCGTTATCAGACCTTCGATGACCTCGCTGCGTATGCGTATGGCGTGGCTTCGACGGTGGGCCTGATGAGCATGCACATCATCGGCTTCAGCGGGCCGGAGGCCATCCCCTATGCAATCAAACTGGGCGTGGCTTTGCAGCTCACCAACATCCTGCGCGATGTGGCCGAAGACTGGCGCGCGGGGCGCGTGTATCTGCCCGCTAACGAACTGGCCGCGTTCGATTTGAGTGAAGCCGATCTCGCGGCGGGCCGCATCGATAATCGCTGGCGCAACTTCATGCGCTTTCAGATTCAGCGCAATCGCCGCCTGTATGCGGAGGCCTGGCCCGGCATCGCGCTGTTGAACCGGGACGGCCGTTTTGCCGTGGCCGCCGCCGCGACACTGTATCGCGCCATCCTCGACGACATCGAAGCCCACGACTACGACATCTTCTCGCGCCGGGCGCACGTCAGCGGCCCGCGCAAATTGAGCACACTTCCCGGCATTTGGTGGCACACCCGATGAGCAATCACTACGACTACATTATTCTGGGCGGCGGGCTGGCCGGCCTGAGCCTGGCTTATCACTTGATTCACAGCCCGCTGGCTGATCGCTCGATCTTGATCGTCGAACCGGACGACAAAGATCGCAACGATCGCACGTTCTGCTACTGGTCCGATCGACCCACGTCCTTCGACGCGCTCGTTCATCGTTCATGGGATCAGATTCGCATTATCGACGAGCACGAGCAGCGCTCGATCGATCTGGGCGCGTACCGGTATCAGATGATTCGCAGCCTCGATTTCTATCGGCACGTACGCGAGGCGCTGGCTGCTCACCCGACTGTGACCTGGCTGAAAGGCGCAGCCGATCATGTAGAGGAAACGGCTGAGGGTGCGTCCGTGTCAGTCGAGGGGCAGTCGTACTTCGGCCGCTGGGTCTTCGACAGCCGCTTCAAAGTCGCCGCGTTCAAAACCGATCCCGCGAATGAAGGCGCGTTGTATCAGCACTTCACCGGCTGGTTCATCGAGACGCCCGACGATGCATTCGATCCCACCGCTGCGACGATGTTCGATTTTCGCACGCCGCAGTGCGGCCCGCATGGCGGCCCGCAGCGCAGCGAACTGCGCTTTTGCTAGGTGCTGCCGCTGTCCAGGCGTAACGCCCTGGTCGAATTCGTCGCGCTCAGCCATCATCACCTCGAATCGACGCTGAAGGACTACGTCGAAAACACGCTGAAGTTGCGCGACTATCGCATCCTCGAAGAAGAGGGCGGCGTCAGCCCGCTGACCGAGCGAACTTTTCCGCGGCGGGCGAGTGCGCGCTCGCGTGTGATGACCATCGGCACGGCGGGTGGCCGCGTGAAGGCGTCGACGGGCTATGCCTTTACCCGCATCCAACGCGACTCTGCCGCCATCGTGCAGTCGCTGATCGAGACGGGACAGCCGTTCAGCGTGCCCGCCGATTCAGGTTTCTTTCGGCTGTGCGATGCGTTGTTGCTGCACCTGATGCGCGAGCGCGGCGCAACGATCAAGTCGATCTTTGGGATGCTGTTTCGGCGCAATCCCGTTGGCCGCATCTTCCGCTTCCTGGATGAAACCTCATCGGTCGCGGACACGGCGTTGATCATCGCCAATATGCCGCCGCGCCCGTTCTTGCAAGCGTTGTACGA
>JAUQXD010000156.1 GCA_030834835.1 Thermoflexales bacterium
ATTCATTCATATACTATCTTCAGTTGAGCCAAACAGGCAGTGATGCCAGGTGCCAAACTTTGACACTTATCCCCCTGGTTCAAAAAGGGAGAAAGACAGAATGAATACCACAGGCAAGACCTCGATCAAAGAGAGCAAACCAAAGATGACCACGGCTACGCTCATGCGCTGGGCCGGTTTATCCGCCATGGCGGCCGGGTTATGCTTCATCGTTATTGGGATGTTCCACCCGGTTAACGTGCTTTCCTCCGTGACCACCGCTAATTGGGTAAACGTCCATATTTTTGCTACGGCCCTGGGCTTCTTTGGACTGTTTGGCATGGCGGGGCTGTATGTCCGGCAAGTGGAAAAGTCCGGTTGGCTGGGTCTGGCAGGCTTCCTCTTGTTAAGTGTCTGGATGACGCTCGTGACCGGCTTCTCCTTCGTGGAAGCCTTTATCCTGCCGCGCCTGGCGACTGAGTCCCCGGCGTTTGTGACAGGCCTGCTGGGTATGTTTAGCAGCACCCCCAGCCCGGTCGACCTTGGAATCCTCCCAACCCTGTGGAACATTCAAGGGCCTATGTACATCCTTGGACCCCTGCTATTTGGCATCGCTACGTTCCGCGCCGGTGTCCTGCCGCGCTGGGCAGGCGCTTTGCTGGCCTTCGGGGCGGTGTTGGTCCCCATCGGTGCAGTGGTTCCGCCCGAACTCCAACCGAAGATCATGATCCCAGTGGGATTGGCTATGGCCTGGTTGGGCTATGCGCTCTGGTCAGAACGACGAGCGCCAGCCGCGCAACCCTTGGCTGACACGGTCAGCCCCCGGCTTAACCCAACTGCCGCCGAATAAGTTCGCTTGAAATCGTCTCGAATCGACAAGCGGTCATCCGGCCGCTTGTTTCAAAGTGTACTCGATCATCACCCTAAGGATTTGAACATGAATACGAAAGTCTACGACACGAATCGAATCCCGAATGCGCCTCAGATAGCCAAAACCCCGGCAAAAACCGGTTCATCCGAGTGGCTCGTAATCGCCGCACTGCTCATGCTGAGCTTCATTCCGGTCGCTTCCGGCATGTTCCGCCTGAACCAGCTCACCAGCGGCGTGTCGATCACGCCAGCCAACGCCCGCTTCTTTACATCGCCTCTGCCGGTGATCGTACATATCGTGGGTTCCAGCCTGTTCGCGATTCTGGGCGCGTTCCAATTCTCGACCAGTTTCCGGCGGCGCTGGCCCCGCTGGCACCGTGTGGCCGGTCGGCTGTTGGTTCTAGCAGGCTTGCTGGTCGGGCTGTCGGGGATGTGGATGGCTCTCTTCTATTATCCGCGCCCGGTTGGCGACGGTGACTTCCTGGTTGCCCTGCGACTCCTGTTCGGTTCGGCCATGATCGGATCCATCGTCCGCAGCTTTGTCGCGATCCGGCGGCGGGACGTGCGGGGGCATCGTGCCTGGATGATGCGCGGCTACGCGATCGGGCTGGGGGCAGGCACGCAGACGCTGACCCTCATGATCGGGGAGATGATCGCCGGCAAGCCAGATGAATTGAGCCGGGCACTGCTGATGGGCTTAGCCTGGGTGATCAACCTCGCCGTGGCCGAGTGGATCATCCGCAACCGATCGGCCCTTCAGGCCCGCACGGCCTCAGCCAGCGCCGCAGCGATTCGTTCTTAGGCGGGGATACACGAGGAGCATGATGAGTGACACACACGAAACGACCGTCGAACATGACCAGCCCTGGCGCTGCGAGATTCGCCTCAAAGGACACCTTGACGAGCGCTGGGCTGACTGGTTTGAAGGCCTGACCATCACGCGCGAAGCCAGCGGCGAGACACGGTTAACCGGCCCGGTGGTCGATCAGACTGCGCTGCACGGCTTGCTCAGAAAAGTACGGGATCTGGGCCTGCC
>JAUQXD010001450.1 GCA_030834835.1 Thermoflexales bacterium
GATCTTGGAACACTTGGCGGCCCAAACAGTGTGGCGACCGGCATCAATAATCGCGGTCAGATCGTTGGATTCAGCGACACGGCCGACGGTTTCGAACACGCCTTTCTGTGGCAAGATGGCACAATGATCGACCTTGGCACGCTGGTCGGACCAAATGCATACAGTAGCGCGTATGGCATTAATGACCGAGGCCAGATCGTTGGTGCGAGCGATACGGGTTCAGGTGAATCGAACGCGGTTTTATGGCGAAGGTAAGGCAGTTCCTCCACCCATCATCTTCGCAATAACAACCAGGCCGCTCGACTGTGTGTCGGGCGGCCTGGTTTGCCCCTCGCTCCATTCTGACATACAATCAACCTCGTACATTTCTTCATCATCAGGAACCCTATGCCCGCCAACACGACCGAAATCGAAAAACGCCTGTGGGAGGCCGCCGACGATCTGCGCGCCAATTCCAAATTGAAGTCCTCCGAGTATTCCATGCCCGTGCTTGGGCTGATCTTCCTGCGCTATGCCGATCACAAGTTCGAGCAGGCGGAGCAGAATCTAGCGGGACGAGGCGCGGCAAGCCGTGCTAGCCGCCGACGTCCGATCGGGCGGGCCGACTACCAGGCGCGCGGCGTGCTTTATCTGCGCGACGAGGCTCGTTTCGCCCATCTCTTGAAGTTGCCGGAAGGCGCGAACATCGGCGCGGCCATCAACGCCGCGATGAAGGCCATCGAGGATGAGAACGACGACCTGCGCGGCGTGCTGCCGCAGAACTACACTTCGTTCGACAACAGCCTGCTGGTCTCACTGCTGAAGACGCTGAACTTCGATCTGGCCCACACGCAGGGCGATGTCTTTGGCAAGATTTATGAATACTTCCTGGGCAAGTTCGCGATGAGCGAAGGCCAGAAGGGCGGCGAGTTCTTCACGCCGATCTCGCTGGTCCGGCTGATCGTGGAAGTGATCGAGCCGTATCATGGCCGCATCTTCGATCCGTTCTCCGGCTCGGGCGGCATGTTCGTGCAGAGCGCCGCTTTTCTGGAGCGGCATCAGCAGAATCCCAGTGCGCTGATTGCGCTGTACGGGCAGGAGAAGGTGAGCGAGACGGTGCGCCTGTGCCGCATGAATCTGGCCGTGCACGGCTTGAGCGGCGAGATTAAGCAGGCCAACACTTTTTACGACGACGCGCACGCCAGCGTGGGCCGCTTCGATTTTGTAATGGCGAATCCGCCGTTCAACGTGGACAAGGTGGATAAGGAACGCCTGAAGAAAGACCCGCGCTTTCCGCTGGGCCTGCCCACGATCGACAACGCCAATTATCTGTGCATCCAGATTTTCTACAGCGCCCTCAACGCGACGGGCCGCGCCGGCTTCGTGATGGCGAACTCGGCCAGCGATGCGCGCGGCAGCGAGTTGGAGGTGCGTACACAGTTGATCGAGGCCGGCGCGGTGGACGTGATGATCGCCATCGGGCCGAATATGTTCTACACCGTCACCCTGCCCTGTACGCTGTGGTTCTTCGATAAGGGCAAGTTCGCTCTCCCCTCGCCCAACAAGGGAGAGGGGTCGGGGGTGAGGGTGAATCACGGCCAAACCCTCACCCAACCCTCTCCCTCAAAGGGCGAGGGCAGAAAGAATACCGTCCTCTTCATCGACGCGCGGCACATCTACCGCCAGATCGATCGCGCGCACCGCGAGTTCACCGACGAGCAGATCGCCTTCATCGCCAGCGTCGTGCGCCTGTATCGCGGCGAAGACCTCAACGGCTACACCTTCGATCCCGCCGGTCTCAACGTCTCCGACAGTCAGATCACCATTCTGCAATCCG
>JAUQXD010001451.1 GCA_030834835.1 Thermoflexales bacterium
GGGCGTCTTCAACGAGGGCGGCGGATCGTACACCGCCTCGATGCGCTACCTGAAGCCGACGTTGAGTCTGATCGTGGCCGTGACGCTGATTCAGGACTATGTGCTCACGATCGTGGTGTCGGCGCTCTCGGGCGGCGATCACTTATTGTCGGTGCTGGGCGCGTATGGCACGGACTGGTTCTGGCATTTTGCCATCGGCGCCGGTCTGGCCTTCGTCACGTGGTATCTGACGATCCGGGGTCGGGGCGAATCGGCGCGCGTCGTCTTTACACTGCTGGGCATCTTCGTGATGCTGACGGTGACCATGGCGATTGGTTTGATCGTCGCCAACGTCAAAGGCTTTGCGCCGCTGCCGGATGAAGTCGCGCCGCAAGCCGCGTCGTTAGGGCAGGCTCTGCTTCACATGCTCACTGCTTCGATGAAAGGCATGGTTGCGCTAACCGGTCTGGAAGCAGTGTCCAACGGCATTCAATTCATGATCGATGAAGACGCCGGCATCGTCAAGTGGGGCAAGCAGCGGCTGCCGCGTCTGAAGGGCCTGTGGAACTTCTACAGCGGAAAAAGCGGTATCGGCCGTTTCGTACAAACCTCGTTCCTGTTCTACGGCGGGTTGACCACGCTGTTCCTGACCTTCTTCGCCATTCGGTTCAATGTGTTTGACGCCACGCAGGGCCGCACGCTGGTAGGCAACCTGGCCTTCATCGGCTTCGGTCAAATTCCCGGCGGCGATGTCCTGTTCTGGGCGTATCAATTCCTGGCTGTAGCGTTGTTGGCCGCCGCGTCGATGACGGCCTTCCAGGATGCACAGGCCACCGAATGGCGCGACGTGGCGATCGGCGAAATCCCCGAAGTGATCGTGTATCGCGATCCGCGCGGCACGTTTACACGCTCGGTCACCATCACATTCGGGCTGGCGGTGTTGATTATGTTCCTGGTGCGCGGTGAGACATCGAAGGCCGTGCCCTTCTATGGCGTCGGTGTGTTCATGCCCATTACGGTGATGGGCCTGGCCGTCCGGCAGCACGTCAAGCACACCTTTACCGGCCGCCGTCGCGCGTGGGGAATGTTCGGCGCCAGCGTCGCCGCCGCACTGGCCGGGATCATCTTCGTCGGGCAGATCGTCGGTAAGTGGGAAGAAGGCGGTTGGGTTGTGTTAATCTCGTTCAGCATCCTGGCGCTGCTGGCGCACGCCCTGCTCCTGTCGCCGCTGGGCTTCCGCAATCCCCGGCAGATTCAACGCATCGTGCGCAACAAGGCGCGCGTGCAGGGATCGATGGCGTCCATTGTGGAATGGCAGTCGTTGAAGATGCAAGAGTATCGCTACGCCGTCCTGATTGGTATCTCACGTTTGTTTGCATTGGTGGGGGTTCGGCGGCCGGTCCGGTATGAAGCCCCCATCGCCGCCGGGGACTACGATCACGCGCTCCATACCGATCACCCGGATGCGCCCTCGTTCATCGATCAATACCTGGCCGCTGAATCGGTGGTCGAACCCCGATTGGGCGGTGCGCCGAAACAGACCGCCCAACCCACGGGCATTGATCGGGAATTCCCCACCCCGCCGGCCACGGATAAACCCTGAGCATCACGGCAGGTTGATCACTCATTGATCAACCTGCCGTGACTGATCGAAGATCATGGCCGTTCCAATCTACACGGTGCGCCCGACGGATGTCTACGCCAACCTCGAAACCTCGCCGCAAGGCTTAAGTGCGGTCGAGGCCGGGGCGCGCGTGGCGCTGTACGGGCGCAACGTGTTGGCTGAGCCGCCCGCCGTGCCGCGCTGGCGAAAGTTAATCGGCTACGTGGCGCATCCGATGGCGCTGCTGCTCTGGGCGGCCAGTGTCCTCACCATTATCAGTGGTCGCCCGCTGTTGGGCGTCATCATCGGCGGCGTGGTCATCGTCAATGGCGCATTCTCCTACTGGGGTGAATATCGCGCCGAAAAGGCCGTGGGCGCGCTGAAGCAGCTGCTGCCGTCGTTTGCGCGGGTGCGGCGCGATAACGCAGAGGTGATGCTGCCCACCAGCGATCTCGTCCCCGGCGATGTGTTGATCCTCGCCGAAGGTGACAACGTCCCCGCCGATGCGCGCCTGATCGAAGAGTACGGTCTGCGCACGAACAACTCAACCCTCACCGGCGAAGCGCTGCCCGCGCGTAAGTCCGCCGATGCTTCATTGCGCGACGGACTGACGGACATCGAACGACCCAATCTCATCTTCGCGGGAACCTCGATCGTGTCGGGGACCGGTCGGGCGGTGGTGTATGCCACCGGCATGTTGACGCAGTTCGGCCGTATCGCCAACCTCACTCAATCCGTCGTCGATGCACCCAGCCCCTTGCAACAGCAAATGCAGCGCGTGACACGT
>JAUQXD010001452.1 GCA_030834835.1 Thermoflexales bacterium
TATCAATTTTACTTCGGGACTGAGCCTAACGGCGAAGCTTATCAGACGTTCCTGGCAAATGCGCCCCGTCAATGGACGCCCTTACCTGGCGGAACCCGCACCGGGACCTACTACTTGCGTGGCCGCACCCGTGACAATGCCGGGAACTGGAGCGCATGGACATCGCTCTTCACGTTCCGCTATGATGGCACCCCGCCTGAGAATCCGGCCAGCGTGACCCATACGGCAGGTATCACGAACAGCGTGTGGCAGACCGTAACTCGAGTGGCCGATTTCGCCTGGCCGACCGCCATCGATGAAGGCTCAGGCATCAAGGGCTACTACGTCTACTGGGGTAGCGTTGTCACCGGCACCTCGAGCAACTTCATCACCGCGACGCAATTCCAATCACTCACGCCCTTGTGTGGATTGAACGCCGCGTGCGCCGGCTATCTGCGTCTGCGCAGTGTGGATAATGTTGACAATCAGGCCAACGATTGGACTACTGGCTTCGTGTTGCGCTATGACAATGCGCCGCCCCTCGCCGACTTCTCGGTGAACGGGGGAGTCACGCAGACCAATCAAACGCTGCTCACCTTGCAGATCAACGCCAGTGACGAAGGGAGCGGTCTGCACTCGATGCGGCTGTCAAACGATGGGCAGAGTTGGACAGCCTGGGAAACCTACACCACCGAACGGCTATGGACGATCCCGGCGATCAGTCGCCAATCGTGGCCGATCTATTTGCAGGTGCGTGATGGTGTTGGACTTCAATCCAACGTAATCTCTCACACGATCTACTTCGATGATAATACCAGTCAGCCACGCTCGGCCAATTTCCGATTGTTTGATCACTTGATGAGTGCAGGTAGCGGCTTGCACTCGTCAAATGTGTACTCCGGCTCAAGCACGGTAGGACAAGTAGTCGATTCGGCGTGGTTAACCAGCACCAACTTCCTGCTGAAGGGTGGATATCAGGCGGGTTCACAAGCCATTCCGATTGTTGTGCCCGGTCACGACGTATTCACGTTCATCAATGGCATCTTCGCTGCGGGCAGCGGCGCGACCAGCATGACTTCAACGGCCTATCTGATGCGCGGCACGCTGGGTGAGCCGGGGCTGCCGAATAATACCGCCGTCATATCGAGCACAGGGTATCGACATCAACCGGGATTCTTGGCCGCTGCACCGCAGCATGCGCCCACGCCGACGCCCACGCCTGGCCCGACGCCGACACCTGAGCCAACACCGACTTGTGAGTTTCCACGCATCAGTATCAATAACGCGGCCCTCTTCACTAGCAGTTCAAATGTGGTACTCAAAATCTGCGCGCCGAGAGCCGCGCAAATGATGATCAGTAACGATGGCGGTTTCGCCGGCGCGCAATGGGAGCCGTATGCTGAAACCAAAGTCTGGACGATCACGACTTATGGCCAGTATGTGCTGCCGCGCTTTGTGTACGCCGCTTTCAAAGAAGCTAATGGCACGATCCACGCCGTCTACTTCGATGACATCATCTACGATCCGACCGCGCCGAGCGGCGCAATCATGGTGGGCGACAGTGTGCCAGCCAGCAGCTTCAAAACTGCCGATGCCGGGTCGCTCAAGATGATCCAGCATCTACGTGAGGTCATTTTCGCTCAACCGATCGCCTTACTCACCACACGGGCCAATGGCACAATCGATGTCTACATCAACGGCCAGGATGACAACAGCGGCTTGGCCGACATGCAAATCAGCGCGAGTCCGACGTTCACGGATACCACCTGGGAGCCTTTCTCGGCGTTGAAGCCTTGGTTACCCACTGGCGAAGATGGACTGAAGATCATGTATGCACGCTTCCGCGACAGCGCTGGCAACGTATCGGCGGTCGCCACGACGACGTTCGCGCTTGACACACAGCCGCCGATTGGCGGTCTCTATATCGACCAGCGCGTTGTTGGGCCGAACAGCATGTCATCGATCATTTATCTAAGCGCTGAAGACAATCTCAGCGGCGTGACCGATCTGCGCCTCAGTACGGATCCGGGCTTGGCCATTGCACCATGGCAACCCTACACCTCGACGCTCACTTGGCCAATCTCGATCACTGCCCAGAATCCGGTGACATTGTATGTTCAGTATCGGGATCTCGCGGGCAACGTCTCGTCGATCTACAGTGACACCTACTTGGTAGACACTGCGCCGCCAGTGATGTACGTCGAAGTTACCCCCGGCAGCACGCCAACGCATACAGTTACGATCCTGGCCTACGATGAACTCGCCGATGTTGCTACGATGCATCTCAGCAATGATCCGCTGATGATCGAGGGCGTAGACACATTGCCCTACACCACCACAGTAACTTGGACCTTCGACGATCGAAAAGTGATCTGGGTGCAGTTGGAGGATAGCGTCGGCAATGTGGCCCAGCCCTATCCGGCGTATGCGGCAACACCAAGCGAAAAGGTCTATCTGCCGCTTGTCGTCAAGAATTGAACCTCGAACTTACTCAGCTTTGAAAATCTAATGTCCGCTAATCACGCGCAAAAGCACTGAAAAACAAGGCATCCAAACGAGCGAGGGCGGACATTCATTTTTCAAAAACCAGTAATACAATCAACGAGAGGAATACAGCCATGAAGAACAAACATTATATTGAGATCCCGCGCATCCGCATTCCGATCTGGCCTCCCAATCTGTCAGGCAACTGGCGAGCGTGGTTGCCTAGTCGTGGAAACGTTCTATTCACATTGCTGGTCATTAGTGCGTTGTTCTGGGCTCAAAGCGCCGGTGCTTTGCCCTTGCCTGCACCAACCGCCCCTAATACCAGTACCGGCACAATTGCTTATCAAGGTCGTCTGGCCGACTCAGCTGGTACACCGTTGACGGGCACATATTCGATGATTTTCCGAATCTACAATGCCGCCATTGGCAGCGCGCCATTGTGGTCTGAACAGTGGACTGGCCCCAATAGTGTGCAAGTAAGTGACGGCTTGTTCAACGTGATGCTCGGCAGCATGGCTCCGATCTCGCAAACAATGATCACCAGCAACAGCGACTTATGGTTGGGGATCACTGTCGGTGCAGATAATGAAATGTTGCCACGCGTGCAGTTGGGGACCGTTCCGTTTGCGATGCAGGCCTTAACAGTGCCGGATGGAAGCATCACGCAAGCCAAGTTAGCCCCTGATGTGAACCTATTGCCACCCGCCGGAAGCATCACAACCACCATGTTGGCAAATGGCGCGGTGACGGCGGCAAAGCTGGCTCCCAATACCTTATTAGTATTCAACGCAAGTACCACGCAAAGCTATTGGCAACCTCCTCATTGTGACCTCAATTCTTATCCCGTTCCAGGTTTGAGTATCAGTATGACTGTTGACGCTCCGGGACGTCTTTTGGTGGATTTTACAGGCTTGGGTGGAAACTTTGCCGCGGGTGCCTCCATCTATACATCCGTCTTTGTGGATAATGTAGAGGTGAAAACGGCACAAGGATCGCCCTTACTCGGCGGGTGTGACAGCAGCGGCGGTAGCAATCCGTACTGTACACTTGCCAATTCCACTGCTCAGTCGCTCAATCCTGGCAATCACACGGTAGAGATACGGGTTATGTGCGGCGGCTCCGCATATGCACTTGTGCACAGCGGGTGGCTGCGAGCAATGTTCGTCCCATAGCAACAGGTCAAGGGCGATGCACTTGGTCAGTGCATCGCTCCTGCAGGTGGTGTGGATCTACTAATCATCAGATAGCAAAAGAGCATGAATTATATGCCCTTGATGTGTCGCTGATCAGGCAGATGGGCCTGATTGTTCAATAAGATATGCGTTCACAAGAGACACAGCGAGCGCCAGGCAGTATCCCATGTGCCTGCCTGGCCTGGTCTGTTTGTCGTGACCGCAAGTGAGATTTCGATAACTCTCCTGGAGGCATTTCACGTGAATCAGCGAAAGAATTTGTTGCTTATTTTGGGAGAATGGTGGGAATCACGCAAAATGATGCCACCCACTACTACACCAGCATATCTGCCTAACCGAACACAGCGCTTCACTAAATGGCTAATACCAAATGGAGGTACACTCATTTTGGTCGCATTGCTAATTGCGACACAAAGTGTGTGGGCACAACCGCCGTTTACTCCAGCTACGCCGACTACTACCACGGGCACAATCGCCTATCAGGGCCGTTTGGCTGACTCAGCCGGTGCGTCCTTAACGGGCACCTACTCTATGATCTTCCGCCTCTATAATGTGGCCACAGGCAGCACGCCCTTGTGGACTGAACAGTGGACCGGGCCGAATAGTGTCCAGGTCAGCGACGGCTTGTTCAATGTGATGCTGGGCAGTATGACACCGGTCCCTCAAGCCAGCATCGCAGGTAACAATGCCTTGTGGCTGGGCATCACTGTCGGTGCGGACAATGAAATGTTGCCCCGCGTCCAGCTAGGCAGCGTGCCGTTTGCCATGCAGGCCTTGTCGGTGCCTGATGGCAGCATTACACAAGCGAAACTGGCCCCTGACGTGAATTTGGTGCCGCCCGCGGGAAGCATTACAACGACAATGATTGCAGATGGGGCAATCACCTCAAACAAGCTGGCTGTGTCTTTTGATGGCTACTCTACATGGCTGGGAAATCAACAAGTTTCGGGCCCTGGCTGGACCGATATAACTGTGCAATGGTATCGGTCGCTATCTATTACAGTTACGCGAGCGTCTTTGTTGGATGTATCGTTTTCAGCCAATGTGCGTTCTGGCGGAGGTGGTCGAGCAGCCGTGCGTCTCCTTGTGGATGGCGTAGAACTGGCTGACCCATACACTTCATCGGTTGATTGGTCTACCGTCAGTTCGCGCATCCTTGTTCCTGTAGAACCTGGTATGCATTCGATTACGCTACAACTTGGTAGTTGGGATGTTGCCACTGCCTATATTTCAGGCCCACTCTCGTTCACTGTTTTGGCCTATGGTAGGTAAACTTCAGGACAAAGCTTTAGCCTTAGGGATCTTCCTATGATCTTATGGTGGAGACTTTGTCCTCCTTACCAGAGGAATATCAACAATCTTTAGCACGCTCACGCACAATTGGTACGGACAAAAATGTTGCTTATTGGCATGGCAGTGAGCTATTCGTGTCAATATTCGTGATGATTGGGCGACACGATCAAATCCAGTATTCCACCAGCCGCTTACCCTGCCGTCGCAGCCGGCTCAACGCGTGCCGCTCCAGTTGCTGCACGCGTTCGACGGTCAGGCCGAGCTGCTGACTCAATTCCTCCACCGTGCAAGTCGGTGCCCCGCCCAAGCCATACAAACCCGTCAGGATGCGTTGCTCGCGGCGCGGCAGGTCGGCCAGGTTGGTCTGCACGACCTCTGCCAGATCGAACTGCTCCAGCTGCTCATCGGCCTCATCATCGACCAACTGTTCAGACAACGGCCCGTCGCTGAACCACCCCCAATCGTGCCAGGGATTGTCGCCGATGGTTGAGCGCTGCTGGCTCAAGGCCAGGCGCAGCCAGAGTTGATCGCAGAGCGCAGTTCGATACGTGATCGGAAACACGTCGTCAAACTCGACCTCGACCGCCTGTGCCAGGGCGTGCAACTGCGCCGCCCACCTCAGCAGCGTTTCGCGCATGAGCCGTTGCAGGCAATGTTCTCCCTCGACGGTCTGCGGCAGGTAGCGCCGGTCGATCAGTGGGTTGAACTGGTGCTGCTCGACGGCATTGATGAAGCGGCGGCCCACGCCGCTGAGTTGGGCCAACCGGGATTGCGTCAAACCGGCCCGCTCGCGGCAGCGCCGCAGCTGGTTCCGGCCGGTGAAACTGGTTCGCATCGAATGGTTCGTCATTTCAAGACCTCGTTTCAAGTGAAGTGTTCGGATCGATCGACCCGCGTGAAGCGGCGAGTTGAACTCGCGGCCTCACGCCGATCGACGGCCCGGAACAGGCCCGACGACCAACCACGCACAGTGGTCGCGCGTCGTTGAGCCTCTCCGGTTATTCAATTGTTTTCGCCGGGGTCACTCGCGGCGGGTGCCGTAGTCGCGCAGGCGCTGGTTGATGCGCTCGCGTTTGACGGCCTGCACCCAGCCGATGATCCAGACGATGGCGGCCACCCCTGCGATGGCCAATATGATCTCCATGATCCAATCCTCCCTAAAGCGAATCTGTTGATCTGCGAAAGATGCAACGGTCATGCCTCCGATCGATCGAGCGCCCTCCTGTGCAGCCGAACCACTGACAGCGGTCGGCAAGAGAATGGGTCGCAGGGAACACGGTTCCGCGCGATCACGGCGCTCGATCGGGCTTGCACGGA
>JAUQXD010000157.1 GCA_030834835.1 Thermoflexales bacterium
TCCAGCGTCCAGCCTCCGACAAAGACAGCCAGACGACACAGCACCGCTTGTTCCGGTGGCGATAACAGGTCGTAACTCCAATCGATCATGGCGCGCAAGGTCCGATGACGCAGCGGGGCGGTGCGATTGCCGGAGTTCAACAGCGAGTAGCCATCATCCAGGCGGGCGGCGATGCCCTCAACCGATAGAACCTTGATGCGAACCGCGGCCAACTCGATCGCGAGCGGCAGCCCGTCAAGCTGCTGACAGATTCGCGTGATGGCTGGCGCAGTGCGATCGGTCAGTGCCAGACCCGATTGGACCGCGGCGGCCCGATCGAGAAACAGTTGGGCTGCGTCGGCATCGGCCAGCGACGGCACCTGCCAGACGATCTCGCCCTCGATGTTCAATGCTTCGCGGCTGGTCGCCAGGATGTGGACTTCGGGACAGCGCTGCACCAGCTGCTGCGCCAATTCCGCGCACGCCGCAATGAGATGCTCACAGTTGTCCAACACCAGCAGCACTTCGCGTGATTGCAGATGCGCGATCAGCACTTCACTGAGGGATCGATCGGCCGCATCATGCAGTCCCAGGGCAGCCGCCACAACCTGCGGCACCAGATTCGGATCGGATACCGGCGCGAATTCCACCAGCCAAACACCGTCACTGAAGGCATCCAGCAAATGCTCGGCTGCCTTCAAGGCGAGACGTGTTTTGCCGCAGCCGCCAAAGCCTGTCAGCGTCACTAATCTACTCGACCAGAGCAATGGCTTGAGCTGGGCCAGTTCTCGCTCGCGGCCGATGAATGTACTCAGTCGCAGCGGCAGATTGTGCGGGTAGCGGTTCTGTTCAAAGGGTTGGGCGGTCCCGGCAGACATGATAAGCAAAGTCTACCAGCTGCCCGGTGACCTCGCCAGCATGTCATCCAAAACGGTATAACGCTAATGGTTGGGGACTTTTGCGCTAACACCCCCGCTCGCTTCGCGTGACAATCCAGCGACCTGGAACGGCGGATTATCATCCGCCTTGAGCACGCCCTACGATTTTGCGTTATACCCGTCCAAAGCTCATTTGAAAATGTTCCGGTCAGCATGGAGGCCGACCGGAACGTTTCAGGTTGTACAGTGATCACAGTTCATGACGTCTGGTCCGCCCGGCGGTCTGATCACATGGCTGGTTTTTGCTGGATCGTCTCGATTAAGCGGATGCGGTTCTCATCCAGGTTTCGGATCATGTTCCCAAAGATGGCGGCCGCATCTGCGCCGACCAAAAGATGCAGACCCAGCGGCGGCGGGCTGGCCTGGCCTCGACTGCGCTCGACGAGCTGCTTGAAAAAGTCGCGCGCGGTTGTGGTCGTCTCACGCCACGTCAGGGTGCGAAAGCCCGCTTGCTCCAGGTGTGAGTGCAACACTTCCGGCGTGATCAAGTAACTAATCGACGCGTCGCCCGCCCACGGCGCGGGTAAGTGGACGGGACCGCCCGGCCCGGCGAGCACGTCATACAGCGCCAGCACACCCTCGGGTTTCAGGACACGCGCGATCTCGTGATAGAGACGCGCCTTAGCCTGGATATTCATCGAGGCGTGCTGCGTCCAGACGATGTCGAATGTGGCATCTTCAAACGGCATGTCCAGCGCATTGCCGTGCTGATAAGTGACGCGCGAACTCAAGCCCAGCCGATCGGCCAACAGGCGGGCGACATCGCAGTACTCGGCGGTCACGTCGAGGCCGGTCACGCGGCAGCCATACGTCTGCGCCAGATAACGTGACGCGCCGCCCAAACCGCTGCCCACATCCAGCACCTGTTGGTTCGGCGAGATCATCAACTGCTGCGCCAGTTCAAGCGTAGCCGCGTGGCCGCGAATGTGAAACTCGTCGACTGGCGCGAGATCGTCGAGGGTCACATCAGTCGTGTCCCTGCCCAACGCCTTCAAGCCCGATAGGATCGCGTCGGCCAGATTACCGCGCGTGTAATGCGTTTCAACTGCGCTGTCAGTTGCGATGAAATCGATCATGGTAGTCTCCTTCTCATTGAGTAACTCACGTTACGCAAGCATCCAGAGCGGAGCGGCAAGGGCGTCCTTCGACTTCACTGCGTTCCGCTCAGGATGTGTCCTTGCCGCGCAGTCGAAGGATGTGGCTCTGCGTAAGGTGAGTGAGTAAACCTCGGAGGGCACGGCGGCCTGCGATGGGCCGTGCCCTCCGTCGTGAATGGTGATCCCTCGGCTTAACGCGTCATCAGCGGCGACGACTCAACCGGTTGCGGCAGAACCTCGATCGGTTTGGGACGATCATCGTGCTCATCGTCATCATCATCGATCGGTTGGAAGTAACGCGCCAGCGCCCAGCGCGCCACCTTGCGCCCCACGTTCACGCCCGTCGTCATGGAATCGCGATAGTGAAAGCCGATCCAGATGCGCGCCCCGACAATCTCCCTCACAAGATCGGTTACTCGATCGTAGTGGCGCGTCGGCTGCAGCAGGTTCGGCACGGTGCTCGATACATCGATGTCGATCTGTCGGGTGCCGAAGAAAGCAGCGAACATTTCAGCCTCGGCGGCGGTCAGGCAGGCATGCGCTGATGGATACTCGGGATGGGCGGGTGTCGCGCCCACAGGTGTCCAGGCGGGATCGCCGACGGTTTTCGGATTGCCGTCCGTGTCGCCCTGCGGAATGGCGAACTGCGGCCGCCAGAACAGATAGTGATACTTGGCGTCGAAGCAGGCGATCAGCGAGTCCGCGCCGATCAAGTTGCCCATTGCCAGCAAGCGCGCCGCCTGCACCGCATCCAGCCCGCGATCACGCACGACCTGCTGGAAGGTGGCGTTGTATTGCGCGGCCGGATGCATCGTCCAGAAGCGGGCGACATCGGTTTGTTCCGCCGTCCGATCGGGGCTGTTGCTCCCGCCGTACTTCTTCACCTCGTAGAAGTTGAGCGCCCACTTGAAGCTGGTCAGTTTAGGCGGCGGGCCGGGTCGGAACTGATCGGGGTTGCGGAGCGTGAAGGGCCGGAGTTGCGACAGCCACGGCGTTTGCGGCGCAGCGCCAGCCGGCAGCTGCCACACACCTGGCGCAGGCGCCGGCATGACAAAGCCGATGTCAGCCTCAACCCCATCGTCCTGCCGCAGCGCGATGATCCCGGCTGCCGACTCCTGACCCACGGCGATACCAGCGTCCTTCGCCGCCCCGTCTGGAATCGCCGCGAGTGACGCTGCGTAATCGGCCTCGAGTGCAGCCTGCTGCGCGGGAAAGTGGTGGCTCAAGACAGTATAGGCTGCCGCGGCCACCGCCGCATCGATCGAAGCGCCGGGCCGGTGTGCCAGGTTGATTTTATACGGCTGATAGCGCCCTTCGATGGCGACGACGGCATTGTAGACGGCCGCCTGTACGTAGGAGATGTAGACCACGGCTTGCTGCGGAAACTGGCGCGCGACCTGAATGTCGTGCGTTGGGCGATCGCGTTCCAGTTCAGAATCGATTCAGGTCCGGCGCTGTTTGCCGGCCCGGCGCTATTCGCCGGCCCGCTCGGGTTGGATTGAGCAATCGCGGTTACGGGTATCGAACTGATCAACAACATCACACACATCCACAACATCATACGCTTTTTCATTGTGCCTCCTCATGGCAGTTGTTCCTGGCAGGCAACAGGATAGCAAAACCAGGCCGAAATTTCGTCACCAAAAACAATGAGATTTTACCGGAGGGGA
>JAUQXD010000158.1 GCA_030834835.1 Thermoflexales bacterium
TTCGATCTCTCGATCATTCACACGTCGCCGCCGCTCGAAGTATCGGCGGATACGCCCCTGTTCAAATCGATCGAGCAGCACCTCACCCGATCGGATCCCGGCGCGATGGTGGTGCCGTATATGCTGACGGGCGCGACCGATGCCAAACTCTTCGCGCAGTTGGGCACGCAGTGTTACGGCTTCGCGCCGATGCGGCTGCGCGCCGACGAAGCGTATGACGGCCTGATTCACGGCCACGACGAGCGCATCTCGATCGAGGCGCTGGGTTTTGGCGTGCGCGTCTTGTTTGAAACGGTGTCGGATTTTTGCACGAGTCGTTAAGGGCGTGGTTTTTTCTCAATATACGGCGACACGATCTTGCCCGGCTCGGCGCGATCGAATTCGTCGAGGAAGTTGGCGCGGATCGATCGCCAGTGGCCTTTGATGCGCTGCCGTGCCAGGGCGCGCTCATCTGAACTGAGTTCGCCGTGACCTAATTCATCCAGAGCCTGGTAGATTTCTTTGATCGGTTCGTACGGATAGACGCCGACGTGACCGGCCCGCTCGCCGATGTGTTTGTAAACACCACGCACTTCATCGACCGCTATCGCCAGCTGCATCAGGATGTGCGCGTGTTCGTTCTGCGTGGGCGTGGGATCATACGTGTAGCGGATGCTTTCCTGCACGGCATACACCAGCTTGGTCCACAACGAGCGCAGCGAGTCCATGTAGCTCTGCCGGCGTTGAAAGCAATAGCCCAGATACGCCGCCGGGATACCAAAGACAAACGGCACGATGTCGCGGAAGGCATCATAATAGGGCGAGGCAGACACGCCCAGCGCCAGGCCCAATCCCGCGGCCAGGGCGTACACCCCGATCACCTGGATGATCGCGCGGCGCAGTTGTCGTCGAGTCATGGCGGCCTCCGGGCTAGACTGAGTGAATTTAAGTGTACCTGAAGCGCGGTCAAATGCAACCGGGATCAAAAACCGATCGCGCCCGCCGGAACGTGTTATAATTTAGTCCAGTTTCGTCGCACCACTCACCCGCCTGATTGACGAATACGCCGGTTTTGTGTAAACTGGGTGTAGTAGCGTGCCCAAGGAGATCACAGCATGGATGAGAAGAAGAAGGTCGTTTGCATCGAAGACGAAGCCGAAATCATCG
>JAUQXD010000159.1 GCA_030834835.1 Thermoflexales bacterium
CGAACCAGCTGCACTTCGACCGGCGTGTGGCCAATCACTTCGCCATCCGCCTGGACCAACCGGGAATGATCGGCTTCAATCCGAACGCTGCGCGTGGCCGCCAGGTGAGATAACTTCGCGGCCGATCGGCCCGGGCGGCGAAACAAATCCCAGATCAGTCGCACGTAATCGCCCAGGGCCTGCGCCCTGATAATGTAGACTTCCAGCTGACCGTCGGCGAGTGTGTCTGGCGCGACGAAGAGAAAGGGCGGCTTCACGAGCAAAGTGGTGTTGGAAATCATCACCTCAGCCGCGCGGATCGATCGGGCGCGGCCATCGAGCGTCAAGGTATACCGCTGCAAATGAAAGATGCTCGACCGTTTGATCATCGCCAGGATGTAGGCCAGGCGGCCAAAAATCTTCTTGTGCACCGATTGGGTGTCATGCATCATCTGCGGACTGATGCCCACGCTGACATTGGAAAAGAAATAACGCTCGCCTACCTGTAGCGCATCAATCTCCGTTACGGCGTGATCACTGACCAGCAGCTGCATCGCCTCGTCCAGATTCAAGGGAATCAGTAAGGCCCGCGCCAGGTCATTGCCGGTCCCCAAGGGCAGAATGCCCAGGGGAACGGGGCTTTTTACCAGACCATTCGCGACGCCGATCAGGGTCCCATCGCCGCCAGCCGCGACCACGAGATCGACACCTCGATCACAAGCCGCCCGGCAGATCGCTGAGACATCCTCGCCCTTCTCCCCCGTCGTCTCATAGATTTCAGACGTCCACCGGGGTAAAGTGAAATGCCGCGCCAACGCCGCGCGGATCTCATCGGCCTGGTCTTCTTTCCCGGCCTTAGGATTGAAAACCACCAGGACTTTTTGATTGGCATTAGCCATCGACGAACCTGCTTTCTCTGAATAGATCGTGCAGACTTGCCTGACAGTATGATAGGCGCTTTATACGCCAGCGCCTATCAGTTGTGGGCTGAAGAATTTGTAGGGATTGGGTGTAATGGCGTGTCGGTGTTTGGACTACAGGGCCACGCCAATGGCCGCCGGTGAGTTAAGGAACTTACGCACTGGCCATGCTGCATGAGTGACTGGTTCGGATCATCCGTCGAAGTCGTAGGTGAGCGGCAGGGAATACCGGGGCTGGTTCCGAGACAAGAGCGAACGACCTTTGCCCTGGAGCCCGCGCAACTCGCCGGTGCCGGAGCCGGGCACGACAAAATAGGTGGCTTGAGTCGTATGACCATCATCGGTGCCCGTATGTTGCAGTACGAAACTGCCCGCTCGATCGCCTAGCCGCCCGATGATGTGTTCCTGGCCTACAAAGCTGGCTGAGCCATCGCCCGGGTAGAACATCAAATATTCCAGTGTGCCTTCGCCTTCGATATCCCCGTGGATCGCGGCAATCACTTTGGCCCGCGTCAGCTTTGCTCCACCCTCAAGTTCAAGGTAGGGCTTTTCGTCCCAGGTTGTTACCTCAAAGGTGGCCTTCGCTTTTGTTTGCTGGCTTGTATTCATATCACCTGTCTCCTTGGTTGAATTGGGTCGCCTAATACCGTTTGCTGCGGGTGTGGCGATCAGCGGCAAAACTCAGAGTTGAGCGGCCGCCCAGCGCACCGCCTCCGCCATCGTCGGATACGGCAGCATCGCCGCGCCGATCATCTTGACCGTCAGGCCAAAGCGCATCGCATACACGAGCGGCGCAATCAGATCACCCGCATTCGCGCCGAGGATGTGTCCGCCCAATACTTTACCCTCAGCATCGGCCAGGATTTTTACGCTGCCCACGGTCTGATGAGTGGCAATCGCCCGATCGAGTTTGTTGAAGGCCGCACGCCCCACGCGATATTCGATCTTTTTCGCTTGCAGGTCCGCCTCTGATGCGCCGACTCGCGCCAGTTCGGGATCGGTAAAGGTCACCCACGGAATGACGCGATCATCAAACGCTTGCGGTGCTGAATCAAACAGATTGTGCACGACCAGCAGGCCCTGATCGTGTGCGACGTGGGTGAATTGATACGGGCTGGTGATGTCGCCAGCGGCCCAAATGTGCGGCACGTTCGTGCGCAGGGTCGCGTCGGTCGTGATGCCGTCAGCTGTGTACAGAACACCCGCTGCCTCCAGATTGAGCCGGTCCAAGGCAGGTCGCCGCCCGACGGCCACCAGGAGCTGATCGGCTACCAGCTCTTCGTCGCTGCCCTCTTTGCAATGGACGTGAATCCGTTTGCCGCGCGCATCGATCTCGCCACAGCGCATCTCCGCGCCAAATTCCAATCGGATACCTTCAGCGGTGAGCTGTTCGCACAGCACCTGCGCCAACTCGTGATCTTCGTGCGGCAATGGCTGCCTGTCACGCTCGAGCACCGTCACCTGCACGCCGAAACGATTGAACATCTGCGCGAATTCCAGGCCGATGGGTCCCCCGCCGATCACGACGAGCCGTTTGGGTAGTTCAGGCAGTGATACGGCTTGCTCGTTCGTGATGTAGCCCGCCTCTGACAGTCCCTCAATGTCCGGAATGAACGGCACCGTGCCCGTCGCGATGAGGAATCGTTCGCCCTGCAAGGTCTGGCCGTTCACAGTGATCGTATGCGGCGAACTGAAGGCTGCTTCGCCCATGAACAGCTCGACGTTTTGCGCCGCGATGCCTGCGCGGGCTTGTTCGGGCGTGCCGCCCCGAATGGTTTCCACCACTTGCCGGACATGTGCCTGCACCGCTGCCCAATCGGCTTCGGCCTGAGGGATGCGCAAACCCAGCACAGCGGCATGGCGCGCCTGATAGAGCACGGCAGCGGTGTGTAGCAATGTTTTGGTCGGATCGCAGCCATAGTTGAGACACGTCCCGCCGAGTTTATCGCGCTCGATCAATGCGACCCGTTTGCCGAGTTTGGCCGCAGCGGTGGCGGTGCTGCTGCCCGCGCCACCCGCGCCGATCACAATGAGGTCATAGTCGTTGGTAGCCATTGTTTTCTCCGAGAAATGGGGACGTGCGACGCAGTCGCACAATGTCATCATAATAAGCGCTTTACGCACCAGTGACTGTCAGTCGTAGACTGATCAAGTTGTCGGTGTTTGGACTACACAGCCTGACTGCGCGTTGCGGCTGAGAGATGTAGTCCAAACACTGACAGCCGCTTTCGTCTAATGCTGACAATTTTTTCAGCCCTGGGCTGATGGTTTCTGGCGCGTGAAGTGGCTATCATGTTCAAAGCAACTCAGGCAGCATTAACCTGCTTGAAAATCAGCCTGACCGGGAGAGTGGTGATGCTAAGACGATTGTTGGGCTTGCTGTTCATTGCGGCGGCGGCGGCCGGGTTTGTGTTCAGTGTCGTTGGCCTGGTCGAAGTGTGGCGCTATCGGCCTGTGGTGACCCAAAAAGTGGTGGATACCCTGACGGTGTTTGATCAGGCGCTCAACACCACTCACGACGGTCTCGCGATGGTGGGACAGGTGGTGCAGACCACCACCGTGGACATCGCCGCCCTGCAAACGACGACCCAGGCGCTGGCTCAAGCGATCCATGATACGGGTCCCATGCTCGATTCCCTGACGCGCCTGACCAGCACCGACTTCCCGGCAGCCGTAGCCGCCACTCAGACTTCGCTGGCCTCGGCTCAAAGCAGCGCACTTCTCATTGATAACGTGCTGGCAACCTTGAGTAACACGCCCTTTTTATCGGTGGGCACCTACCAACCCGATGTTCCTTTACACACCGCCCTGGCGCAGGTTTCAGACAGCTTGAACACACTCACCCCGGCGCTGGCAACGATCAACTCCAGCCTGGTGGAAGGCCAGACGAACCTGGGTGTGATGGAGATCGAGCTCAACAAAATCTCTGAGACCACGAACGGGATCAGCACCGCACTCGGCAGTGCGCAGACCGTCATCGACC
>JAUQXD010000160.1 GCA_030834835.1 Thermoflexales bacterium
ATTGATCGTGCGCGGGCAGTGCGCTGCTTGGATAGGTATTGATCAGTGTCAGGGTGTAATCGGGATCGACCGAGTACGCCACGATGGCGCTATCGCCCGCGTCGGCCACGTAAACGTGTTTGCCATCGGGCGAGACGGCCACGCCATACGGCCCGGCCAGTGTGCCTAGCCCCGCGTTTGTGCTGCTGTGCATGGGGAAGAAGAGTTCCTTAGCCTTGATAGTGGTGCAGTTGACGTTGAACGAGACCGTCGGATGAGCGGGATCATTGGTGGCAAAGTTCAAGGTGGCCGTTGCCAACCCGATCGAATTTCCCGCGCAATTCAGGCCGATCTGCTTGTTCGCGCCGCCGTCGTTGATGGCGATGGGGAACAACGTATTCAGCGTGATCGCGCCCGGCGGCGTGCTGACCAGCGAAACGCCGCTCAACACCAGTTGCGCATTGCCCGTTTCCTTCACCGTCAGCGAAAAGGCTTTGGATGTGCCGACGACGGTCGTCGTTGCGATCGGGCCGGGCAGATTGGGCGTGGAGCCAAAGCCCGCCGCGACCAGCGTCTGGCCGATACATTGCAGATTGAAACTGACGTTGGGCTTATCGGGGTCATTGGTGTTGAAGGTCAACGTGGCAGTGCGCAGCTCACTCCCGCCGGGCGTGCAACTGATGGCGGCCTGATCGCTGCCCAGATAACCGTACGTGGTCGCCAGTCCGCTGATCTTGAAGTCACTCGCATTTGCGCCGCCGATCGCGATATTGCTGAGCGTCAGATCGGCCGCGCCGCCGTTGAGGACAGTCAGCGCATCGGTCCTGGTGTAGGTGTTACCGTTCTGAAAGGTGCCAAGATAGATCGGACCGGGAGCAGCCGGTAGTGAACTGAATTCAGGCGACGCATCATCCAATTCATACGGGCCGATGTCGAAGAAGGCCAATCCAAGCCCGTCGCCGTTCATCGGACGGGGCTGGCCGCGCACATCTTGATTGCCCACGTCGGGATCATTCGTCGGATACGCGGCGGGCGCGATGGCATCGACCAGCGGGCTGTCGGGTTTGGGCTTCTGCGTCAACAGGCCGGGCAGCAGGCCGCCATTGGGCGCGGGCGGATCGAGTTTGGGATCGGCGTTGTGTTGATCAGTGGGATCGGGATCGCCGTCGTCGCAGGTGTCGTCGCTGAACGAGTTCTGCCCCTTGCTGTCGATGGGCGCGACTGAGCCAATCGGCAGTTTGTCGTCCAGCGGATTTTGATCGCGGCAGTTCTGTGGCAAATTGCCGCCCCACACCGACAGGCGAAACTCGGCCTTGTCATACTGCGAATCGTGATTGTAGATGCCGCCGCCCTGACTATCGGCGACATTGCCCGTGATGGCCGCGCCGATCACGTTGAGCGACGCGACGCTGCTGCTGCCGTTGAGATTGGCGATGGCTCCACCCTTGACGCTGGCGTTGTTGCCGACAAAGCCGACGAGGCGCATGACGATGGTGCCGTCGTAGTCGTTGGAGATCGCGCCGCCGTCGCCGTACACGCTGTTGCCCGTGAAGGTGCTGCGCTTGAGGATGAGCGGGCTGATGTTGCGAATCGCGCCGCCGCTGCCCAACGACGCCGCCAGCCCCGCGCCGTTGCCCACAAACGACGAATCGGTGATGGTCAGATCGACATCGGCGCTGTGGAAGATCGCGCCGCCCACGCCTTCGGTGGCGTAGTTGCCCGTGAAGAACGTGCGCTTGATCGTCATGGGATAGACATTGCTCGACGCGCTGGTGTAAATCGCGCCGCCGCCTTCGCCGGTGGCGCTGGGCAAGAGCGTGCCTTTGACGACATTGCCGGTGAAGGTGCTGTCGATGATCTCCAACCGGCCGCCCTTCAACGCGATCGCGCCGCCGTTTTTGTCGGCGGTGTTGCCGGTGAAGGTGCAGGCCGTGCACGACAAGTTCCACGTCGTGCGAATCGCGCCGCCTTCCATGCCGGCGGCCACCGCGCGATTGTTGATGAACTTGCCGCCCGCGATGACGGCCTTGCCGTCGTTGTTAATCGCGCCGCCGCCCGGCCCACTGGCCTGATTGTTCTCAAACGTGGTGTTGACCAGATTGATTTCGCCGCGATTGTCGAGCGCGATGTATTTGGAATTCTTGACCGTCACATTGATCAAGTTGAGGCGGCCATTGCTTTCCACGTCGAGCGGAATCTGATTGGCCTGACTCGCGTCGATGGTGATCGGCCCTTGCAGCGTGACCGTGTTAATGATATTGGGCAGTTGTCCGCCATCGACGGCATTGGACAGCACGATCGTGCCGGGCACGGCAAACACAATCGTGGTGAAGCCGTCCTTCGATTGGGGACAATCGTTGGCGATGGTGTTATTGTTGGCGTTATCAAAAGCACGCTGCATGGCCTCGCGCAGCGAGCACTTTCCGTCGCCGGGGTTTACCACATCAAGCAGCGTGGTTACGGGCAGCGTGGTATTGGCGGCCTGTGAGACGCGCGCGGCGTTGAGCGCGATGATCAGCGCCATGATGACGGTCAAGGCAGCGGTGAAACGGCGTGTGAATAACATACGGTCTCCTCCCGGTTGTGGTAGGGGCGAGGCAATCGCGCAGACAAGTCAGCCGACCGGATAACTT
>JAUQXD010000161.1 GCA_030834835.1 Thermoflexales bacterium
TCAATCGTGCCATCGTGCAGCGTCTGGCGCAGGCGTCCGATCTTGAAATCGATTTGATTACCTCGGCGCTTGGCAAGCGCTTTGAGCAAGAGCCGTTGGCCGATCGCGTCACGCTCTTCAAAGTCCCGGTTAATAACCGGAACCTGCATCACTCCAGCAATCGCGAGTTACTGGCGTATGCGGCGCGCGCGCTGCCCTTCGCACTCAAGCGGCATCGCGCCAGACCGTATGATTTTTGCTTCGCGTGGAGCGCTGTGCCGGCGGGCGGCGTGGCATTGGCTTTGCGCCGTCTGAGCGGCCTGCGTTATCTGGTGCGCGTCTGCGGCCCGGATATTCCCGGCTTCGAGCAGCGCTATGGTCCGCTGTATCCGATCTTGAGGCCGACGATCAAAGCCGTGTGGCATGGAGCCGAGGTCGTCGTCGCCAAGTGTGAAGGCGAGGCCGACATGATCCGGCGGATCGATTCGCGCGTCAAGATTACGCTCGTGCCGAACGGCGTTGACCTGGCGGCCTTCACCCCCGCCCCGATCGGCGACGGCGGCCCGCTGCGCGTGTTGTGCGTGGCGCGTTTGATCGAACGCAAGGGCCAGCACTATTTGATCGAAGCAGTGAAACGACTGGTCGATGCTGGACTGGATGTCACGCTCGATCTGATCGGAACGGGTGATGCGCTAGAGGCGAATCGCCAACAGGCCGATCGCCTGGGCGTGACCGATCGCGTGCGCTTTGTGGGCTATGTGCCGCGGGAAGACATCGCTGCGCGATATGCCTCCGCGCACGTGTTTGTGCTGCCCTCCTATAACGAAGGCATGAGTGTAGCGACGCTGGAGGCGATGGCGGCGGGGTTGCCCGTGCTCGTTACACGCACGGGCGGCACGGCGGAGTTGGTGGAGGACGGCGTGAACGGTCTGACCTTCAATTGGGCCGATGTGGACACGCTGGTTGCGCATCTCAAGCGTCTCGCGTTTGATCGAGCACTGGTGCGAGCGATGGGCGCGGCTTCGCGTCAGCGCGCGGCCTTGTTTTCATGGGATGCGGCCGCGCAAACGTATCTTAAACTTCTATCGGAATTCGTGGCGTAGAGTTCTTACGCATTACTCGTTATTCATTGCGATCCCATGTGCGGTATTTGCGGCTATCTCTCATCTGATGCGCCCGTCGAGCGGGTAATGCTGGAACGCATGAACGCGACGATCGTTCATCGCGGCCCGGACAGCGACGGCTTCTTCATCGACGGGCGCGTGGGCTTGGCGATGCGGCGCTTAGCCATCATCGATGTGGCGGGCGGCGATCAGCCGATCGGGAATGAAGACGGCTCGATTCAGGTCGTCTATAACGGCGAGATTTACAACTATCGCTCCCTGCGTGTCGAGTTGGAGAAATTCGGCCATCGCTTTACGACGAACAGCGACACCGAAGTGATCGTGCATGGCTACGAGCAGTGGGGCGACGCCATGCTGCCGCGTTTTAACGGCATGTTTGCGCTGGCGCTGTGGGACAGCCGCCTGCGGCGACTGCTGCTGGCGCGCGATCGCATGGGCAAAAAGCCGTTGTACTGGCATCAGTCTGCGCACGGCCTGGTGTTTGG
>JAUQXD010000162.1 GCA_030834835.1 Thermoflexales bacterium
TTTCCCGTTTTTGCAGAAGACCGCAAAATCGAGATAGTAGTTGTGCGCTTGAACAACTATTTTCCATTGACGTTCTGCTGCAATGTTGCTAGTTCTTAACGCTCTCCAGAGCCTGTCTTCCAATGGACTTCCGTCAAATAGATCGTTGATTTGTTCAGCCAGTTCAAACTTCCTCAATGTAGTGGGAATAAACACCAGCCTCCGTGGGCGATAACTGACAATTGGCGTCTTGCGCTTTTCAAGCTCACGCACTTGCAGACGATAATACAAATTCTCTGCTTTGTAAGCGTTCTTCTCGTCATAGGGGAACAACGCTTTGCGTGGAACAACGTCAATACTCGCCACTTCCCCAAAGTAGCGGATCTGGTATCTCTCCTCCGCACCAAACGCTTTGCCTTGATAGAATGCTATGACTTTAGGAGGCCAGCGCTTGGGGGCGGTTTCTACAGGGATGTGATACCAGCCCGCCGTTTTCAGTCTATCGAGGGCTGAGGTACTTGGAAGAAGTGCAACAAGGAGTTCTTTCTTCTTTTCTTTTGTCGGCATTCAATACCTCTATCGCTGCGCCACTTGAAAGCCAATTGCACATCTCGAAAGCAACTTACGATCATTGGCTGGAAAATTTCTCATTGGCGTATCGCTCAAAGCAAGTATAACGACAATGAAGGTGGGGGTCAAACGGGGGAACCCCCACCCGGCGCTAACACGCCACCCTCCCCCGTGATGGAACAACACATCACAGGGGAGGGAAAGGGCCACTCCTTCCCCCGCCTAGCGCGCCCCCGCTTCGCGGACAGGGCGTGTCGAACGCTTTTGCATCTGCCCATGTCTGGCGCTTCGCGCCAGTGGGCCGCTTGGCGTGTTCGACGGGGGAAGGCCGGGAAGGGGGCGTATTGATTCTCCTCATTTCGCGCCAATGAGGTAAAATAGCCGCAGCCCAATCTCATCCACTTCTCCCGTATGCCAACCAGCACCGATCTCCTTCAACGCGGCATCGAAGCCGCCCGCGCCAAACGCACTGACGAGGCGCGGGCTTTGCTCATGCAGTGCGTCCAACTCGACGAGCACAATGAACAGGCGTGGTTGTGGCTCAGCGGCGTGGTCGAGTCGTTGGACGATCGACGCGTGTGCCTGGACAACGTGCTGGCGCTCAATCCCAGGAATCAACGCGCGCAGGCCGGTCTGCGCTGGCTCGATCAACACGCGCCGCTGCCGCCGCCCGCGCCCGTGGAGCACTGCCCGCACTGCGACGCCCCCCTGCCCGCATCCGGGCAAACATGCCCGGTCTGCAAACAGCCCGTGCTCATCGTGTGCCCGCACTGCGGCGAGTTCACCGAAATTCGCAAGCCGCAATGCGTCCACTGCGGCCATTTCTCCGGCGATTTCAAACAGCGCACCAAATTCTATATCACCCTGGCCAACGACTACGTGACCGAAGGCAAATTGTCGCCCGCGCAGTGGGCGCTCGATCAGGCCGTCGCGTCGACGCCGCACGAGTCGCAGGATTGGGCAGGCATCGCCGGGGTGCGCGTCAAACTCGATCGGCCCGGCGACGCGATCGCGGCCTATCAACAGGCCCTCAAGTACGCGCCCGACGATGTGCAGCTGCATGTGAGCCTGCACGATGTATACCGCAAAGGCAAACTGGAGGACGAAGCGCAGGCGACGCGCGATCAAATGCTGCGGCAGTTCCACACCGATCACGATCAATTGATTGCCGGCGGGCAAGCGTTGCTGGATCGCAAATTGCCGCCCGCCGAGGCGCTGCGCTTCTATCAGCGCGCGGTTGAACTTCAACCGAAAAATGTCGCCACGCGTTTGCAGATCGGCGCGTTGTGTTTCGACAGCGGTGATGCGGCCGCCGCGCGCGATCACTTCGCGGAAGCCGTGAAACTGACCGACGCCAAATCGGCGCAGGGGCAGCAGGCGCGGCAGGCGCTGGCGCACACGAAAACTGCGCGCCGGGCCGCAGAAGGCGCCGGTGGCGGCGGCGGGAACGATCGAGTACGGCAGACGGCCGGACCGCTGTTGATCTCGATCATGGCCGCGCTGGCGAACGCGCGCTTATCGCCCGTCAATATCAGCCCGATCAGCTGGGCGGCGCTGATCGGATCCGGCGCGGGCGCGTATCTGTGGCAAGCCGCCGATGAACCCGGCCGCTCGCGTTCAACCCGCAGCCTTATCGGCCTGGGACTCTGGCTCATCAGTTTCGGCCTGATCGTGATCAAGGTGTAGACTTCATGAACCAGCTGGCTCCGCTGCTCGTCATCTACATCCTGTTGAATCTGGTCGTGTTCCTGCCGCTGCACGATGGCCGCACGCGCGGCCAGCACATCCCGATCGTGACACTGGGACTGATCGGCGTGAACGTCGGCATCTACGTGACACACAGCGTGATCTGGTCACAGCAGCTGGGCGAGGCGCATACGGAGCAGATGCTACGCGCGCTGAATCTGATCCCGGCCGGCGTGATGAACGGGGCCACGAACGGCGCGCTCACGATGATCACCTCCGCGTTTCTACACGGCGGTGTGATACACCTGGCCAGCAATATGTTTTTTCTGCTGTTCTTTGGCCGCAAAGTCGAAGACGTGCTGGGGCACACCCGCTTCCTGCTGCTCTACTTCGTGTGTGTGTTGGTGTCCGGCATCGGCAGCGTCGTGGGTGAAATCGCCCTGCCCCTCTGGAAAGGCATCATTCCCAACCTGGGGGCGAGCGGCGCAATTATGGGCGTGGTAGGCGCGTACCTGTTCTTGTACTCGGAAGAGAAAATCCGCACGCTGATCCTGTTGGGTGGAATTCTGCCCGTGCCGTATCTCCCGCGGGTAACGGCTGGTTTTTTCATCGGCTATCAAATCATCGGGGATGTGGTGAACGGCCTGCTCATCGAACAATTTCAAAAACTGGGGCAGAACTTCAGCTTCGTTAATTCGTTCGCGCATCTCAGTGGACTGGTGGGCGGCCTCATCGCAATCTATCTGTTTTTGCCGCACGAAATGCTGCACTATCGCTATCGGCCGACGGCCAGATCGCGCCGCAGCGATTGAGCCACACCTCTATTCGAATCAACATGCACGAGCACGCGCGACTAATCGACGATCCAGCTAGCATGCTAAGTGCGGGCGTCGCCGCCGCCCGGTCGGGTGATGAACCACGCGCACGAGCCTTGCT
>JAUQXD010000163.1 GCA_030834835.1 Thermoflexales bacterium
CCAGGCCAGCGACAGCCGGCTGATTGCGTTGCCAGGTCAGAGAGATAGTCGTTTGCGTCTGAACGGGCGACTGCAGACTGGTCGGTGCTACCGGTAACATATCGACTATGGCTACGTTCGAGTAGCTGGAAGACCACAGTCCGTTGATGGCTTTTACGACGTAGGCATAGGTATTACCTACAGTCACCGTGATGTTGTTGTAAGTGACCGAGCCAATGCTCGACCGGCGCGGAAGCGTGACGATCGGCGCTGAGGCACCACCATTGATCCCCCGTTCCACCACGAAGCCGGTCTCGTTCGTCGCATTATCCGTAAAGGTCAGGCGGATACTGGTCAGGGCCTGTTGCAGCGCCGTCAAGGCGGTCGGTGCAGCCGGCTTTGGCCCGGCTGGTGTCGTAGCAGCCCTGATGTTCGAGACCGTACCACCGCTCACGTTGAAAGCCACCACCCGGTACCGATAGTACGTGGCTGAACCCACGGTCGTGTCGGTGAACACAGTCTGGTTGGCCAACGTCGTGGTCACCACCACCCAGGTCGCACTGGCACTGGTCCCGGTCGCCCGCTCAATGCGGAAGCCGATCTCGTTGCGCGGATTGCCCAGCGTCGTCGGCGCATCGGTTGGTGTCGGATCTGTCCACGTCAATCTAACCTGCGGTGTAGATGTGATCGGCGCCGAGGCGACAGCCGATATGAGCGTGGGCGTCAGCGGGGCTGTAGCCGGGACATGGACCGACATCGGGCGCATCATGTCCATCTCTTCGTGACTCAGGATGTGACAGTGCCACACATACTCCCAGCCGAAGTTGACCAGCTGGTTCACGATGGGTGCGATGGGCTGACCAGCGGCGTCGGTGTTGTTGAACCCGGCCTGGATGCCCAGCGCCCCGTTTTGGTTGCCGCGCGCGCCGATCGGCATCATGGGATTGTACGGCCGATAGCTGTCCGGCACGGCGAACGGCAGCGACGGCACGATCGGCCGCATGACCACGTAAGTATCCTGCAGCGGATTGATGCGGACGGTGTCTTTCCAGCCCAGTTCGTTGGGATCGGGCGGGCTGACGATATTATCCCAGGCGACCCGGTTGAGCACCTGCACATTGAACAGGTGGAAGTGGATCGGGTGCGTGTCCACCCCGTTGTGCGTGATCTTCCAGATCTGGACGCCGTCGGTGGAAGTCATGATCGGCGTCACGTGCAGCGCACTGGGCAGATCAGGTGACGTGGCATCCAGAATCTCAGATGCCGGGTTCACAAACGGGTACAGGATGATATTCTGCGTCAACGGCGTGGCCCCCGGCGCTTCCAGGCCCAGGTTGGCCGTCATTCGCCCAAATTCGTCGAAGTGGGCCGAGTTCATTTCGTCGTGGATGCCCTTCGGCTCCAGCGGCACTTGCAGTTGCGGACCGGCCAGCGTGTCGAACTTGAACGGGAAACCACCCTGCTCCATGATGCGCCCGTAGCCGTCGCACCGGGCAGACGGATCGGTCAGGCTGTTGCACCAGCCGCCGCTCACGAAGTCTGTACCATAGGCCGAGTTGTAGGCAGCCTGGCCGACGATGATCGGGTCGACCGAGGACTCGAACAGGCCGCTGCCGTCGGGCTTGTGACCGAAGGCGGCCTGGAGCGCGCCCAGCCGGTCATCGGTCCGGTTCGGCCGATCGAAGGCCACGGCCGGCGCGGCCATGGATACCTTGACTTGCATGACGGTGCGGGTGTTGGGGCCATAGCCCGGCAGAATGGTCGGAACACCGACTGGCGACAGATCGGGTCCGCCAGTGTAGTAGTCGTAGCTGGGCACGCGCGCCGGGAACGCAGCAGGGGCATCGTTGTACAGGATCAGGGTCTTGCCCCGGAACTGCGAGAAGTCCACGATCACATCGGCGCGCTCAGCGGGTGCCAGCAACAGTGAGTGCAGATCGACGTTGCCGACATCAAAGCGGGTTGGGTCGGTGACCCACGTAGTGGGGTGCGCCGGGACGACCACCGGAGCCGGCAGGAAGCCGCCCTCGGTGCCGATCTGAATCCAGTTCGGGCCTTTCGGGCTCCAGGTTTCGTCCGGCGTTGGGAAGACCACCGGATCAAGCTGGGCGGCGGCCAGTTCGGCCGGGTTCAGCGCGACTTCGCTGAGCGTCCCCGTCCGCGGATCGGCCACGTACCAGGACAGATTGAAGAAGCGGTCATTGGCCGCGTTCAGAATGCGGAAGCGGTAAGCCTTCGGATCGACGTTGGTGGTCGGGTAAGCCGTGCCATTCACCAGTGGCGTGTCGTTGAACGCCTCCATACCCACCGAAACGTTGGGCGTCCCCGGGATCAGCGGCGGCTCGCAGAACGGATCGCTCTGATATTGCCAGGTAGCCGGGTTATCCAGGTCGCACGGCACTGCCAGATTCGTCGTGAAGTTGGTCGCAGGATCTTTGCCATAGTACGGATTGGCGATCGGCTGATGCTTGGCGTTCGAGGGCGGCCAGAACCACGGGCCGTACATCCACCGTCCGAAGCCGCTCATGCCGGACGGGTCGCCGGGATTCTGGGCGGGCATGTAAACGTGCGGCGCCCACAGGCTGCCCTCGCCGCCCCATTTGTCAGCCTGCCAGGTCGGGTCTTGCTCGGCGATCTTTGACGAGACGAAGGTCTTGTCCTGAACGATGAGCGGCGTGCCCAGGCCCAGGTCGCTAAACGCACCGGTCCCGGCGAACAAGGCCTGCTCGGCCTCATCGGTCACCAGGTAGCCGGCGGCCTCACCGGCATACACGTTCAAGCGTGTGGTGCCCCAGGCATGATCGTGGTAGAACATCAGGCGCGCGCTCTGCTGATTGGTGTAGAAGAACGTCATCGCGCCGGGGCCGGGATCGGGCATATCCGGCACATTGTAGACGCTGACGCCCCTGGGATAGGAGGTATCCTCGCCCGCCGGCGTGATCCACTGATGCGGCGTGCCGTCACTGATCCACGGGGTCAGGCCGCCGTGCAGATGCAGGGTTGCCCGGTTTTCCGAGAAACACTCACGCGGCTTGCCTGGCTCACCGCACACTGGATTGCGCACACCATCGGTGACGGTGCCTTCATCCATCGCCATATCCAGCGGCACGCCGCCGGGGTCCAACTGCATCATATCCGGCCCGGGGCCGGCGCCCATCAACGTGGTGTCCACCGGCAGGAACAGGTCGCCGCCGCTCCCGGCCGGGAGCAGGTTGCGGAACAGAATGCGCGTCGGCCGATCCTTCTGGGCCACAATCGTCGGCCCCAGGTAGGAGGGCCGGGTCACCCCGTACACCGGCTGCCCGTCGAGGAGGATTGGAGTATCTGGTCGGCCAGGGTCCAGGTCCGCGTTAGTTAGTGCAACGTGCTGGCTCACACTGGCGTTCGCCGGTGTTTCAATCTGCACGTAGCCGCGCAGCAGGGTCGCCGGCAGTTGGGAACTGAACTTCATTCGGTACTGGACGAGCGCGACCTCAATGTAGTCGGTTCCCGAATAAGTCGTGGTATCAACCACCGCGAGCGGAATAGCCTTCACGGCCGGATCGGTAGGGCAGCCCGGCGGAGTCGCGGGGTCGCACAGACCCGGCAGCGGATCGATGAACTTCTTCAGGCCGGGTGTCAGGTAGCCCGCGCCGGGGTTGGTGACGCTGATGGCCGTGACCGCACCCAGCACCGAGACATGGGCGGTAGCGCTGGCGTATTTGTCAGCCGGTTCGCCGGGCGCTGTCTCGGCGATGGTTACCGTCGGGGCGGCATCATAGCCTTCGCCGCCAGAGATGAGACGAATCGCCCCCACGCCGATGGTCGCTTCAATCTGAGCACCCGCCGTAGGCGCATTCCGCGCCTTGCCATTGGCGGCAGTTGCCTCTTTAGCGTTGGAGAGCGTCTGGCGGCGCACGCCCGACGCCCAACTCGGTCTCAGGCCGCCAGCATCGACAACCGTGACGGTCGGAGCATAGGAATACCCGGAGCCGGGATTCGTAATTTCGACACGGGTAATGGTTCCACTGAGCGGGCCGCTGGTCGCCACAACGGCGATGCCG
>JAUQXD010000164.1 GCA_030834835.1 Thermoflexales bacterium
TCTGGCACGTGCAATATCCGGCGAATTCGCCCGTTGGCGCGATGACGATTAGATCGAGCGTGGGATCGTAATCCGGTGTGCGCATGATGGCGAGCCGATCTTCAAGGGTAAAGTTATCTGCGCCAAACGCGGCTTGATGCAACGCTGTCACATGTTCGGCTTCGCCTTCACCCGCGATGGACCGCACTGTGAAACCGGCCGGCAACTCTGGCTCGGTGATTGGCTCGTCGAGCGAACGAGTCAGATGTAGCGTCCGCATCGCCTGTTCCACGAAACCATATCGTTTGAGCAGCGCGAGGCGTTCGGCGTTATCGTCGCTGCAATTGGTGTCGAGCGTAAGGGCTTCATCCGGCTCGGACACGCTGGCGCTTAAATCGTCGACGCCCCAGCGAATGATCTGATCCGCGAGTTCGTCAGCGGTTGCGGCCATCTCGAACCACAGATTGTTGTACGCATCGACCAGTGCGAAGGCGGCCAGCGAGCCATCCGGCGATAGCCACAGCCGCGTGTGCTGCTGCTGTCGTTCGACCGCCAACATCTCGCGCAGATCGATTTCGCCGGGATAATCGTTCAGGCGATTGACGGGCCGCGCTGCGTAGAGCAGATCGATCATGGCTTGCAAGTCGGCGGCATTGGTATAGAGGCGGCTAAGAAAAATCATCAGTTAGTTCTCGTTTTGTTCAGCTGTGCGCCGTGTTGGGCCGTCAATTCGATCTCTACTTGTTAGCCTATAGTTTGACATGCCATCCGTCGCTGCCCGGAAGCCATAGCGTCACTTCTGCGCTTCCGCGGCCTACACCGCCAAAGCCAAATTCCCCCTCCAAAGTAAACTCCTGCGCAATTTCCTCTGGACGGCTCAAATTGAGTAGCACATTTGCGAACAGGACGTTTCCACAATCTGACCCCGCACATCGAAGGATGTCACGAGCCGCCCATTCTGACGTCTGGGTATCTGGCACTTTGCTGGCGTCGGTTAAGCTGAGTCGCGGTAAGAATTGATCTGGAATGCGCAGAATGGAATGGCGGTACTTCTCGGCCGCTTCTGGCCAATAAGTAAACTTATCGGGACGCGTTTGGTACTCAGGGATGAGCGGCCACGTGCCAATTCGGTAATCTAAGATGATCTCGTGAATATCAGACTCGGCATGTGTAAGCCGGATGTGGATTTCTGGCAACTCTGAGTGAAAGACTCTGGCGAGGAAGAGCAAGCCAAAGACTCGATAAGTTCGTTTATGGGCTTGGAAATGCAATGCATCAACACGGTTAACCGTGTAAGAATAACTTGTGCGTTCACCCTTTCGAATCACCAGCTGATTGGTTTCTAAAAGAGGCGGCGGTTGCGGTAGTACTTCAGCGGAGAATACAAACTCAGTATCTTCGCTTGTTGGAATATGGTCTGCTATGGTTCCGAATATTTCTTCTACATCACAGTTCACGATAGCACTCCTCGTAAGCAACCCACTCAACTACAATTGGTCGGCGTATCTCACGCCATTCTCAAACAACCTCAACCCCAATCGTCCGCGTTCCCCCCGTGACCAACGCGGATGCTGATAGGCGAACACGTGATCCTCGGGATGCGGCATCAGACCCAGCACATTGCCGCGCGGATTGCACACGCCCGCGATGTCGCCGAGCGAGCCGTTGGGGTTGATCGGATATTCGCCGTTCGCGGATTGGCCGTCCTCGCTGGTGTAAGTCAACGCCACTTGATCGCATTCGCGCAGCCTCTGCAAATCATTCGGATCGCTCAACACGAAGTTGCCTTCGCCGTGCGCGATGGGGCACTCGAGCAAATCGCTCAGGCCGCGTGTCCACACGCAGGTCTGTGACTGCGGTTTGAGCGTGACCCAGCGGCACTCGAAGTGGCCGTTGACGTTATGAGCAAGCGTGGCGGCAGACGTGGTGCGTGATGCGGGTTGCGTGAAGGGCAGTAAGCCCGACTTCACGAGCGCCTGAAACCCATTGCAAATGCCGATGACGGGTTTGCCGCTGTCGATGAACTGGGCGACCTCGTCGGCGAAGTAGGCGTTGAGATCGAGCGCGAGGAGTTTGCCCGCGCCCAGCGCATCGGCGTAGGAAAATCCGCCCGGAATGGCCAGCAGTTGATAATCGGTCCAGCGCCGTTCGTGAGCGCGAAGTTGATTGAGATGCACAATCTCCGGCGTCGCGCCCGCCAGTTCAAACGCTTGCGCCGCTTCGTGATCGCGATTGGTGCCGTCGGCGTGGAGAATCAAGACCTGTGGTTTCATGACAGACATTTACCCATGGTGTGAAGATCGACGTAGTCGCCGTCAATGCACAACGCACATCTGGCCGTGCCTTCGATGGTAAACCCGACCTTGTGATAGAGCGCCAGCGCCGCGGTGTTGTTCGTCATCACGCACAATTCCAGCCGGTGCAGGTGTTGCTCGCGTGCCCACTGTTCGCACGTTTGCATGAGCTGCGTGCCGATGCCCTGCCGCGTGAACGCCTGCACCACGCCGACGACGATCTGGATCGTATGATGATCGTGCCGGTACACGCCGCCCGTCGCACACAGAAAACCGATGAGCGCTTCATTGTCCTCGGCGACGAAGATGGTCTGGTTGTCGCTGGCCAGCATTAACTCCAGACGGCCGCGCCACCGCCGGGGTGACAGCATACTCGCGTCCGGCGCAAAGACCATGAACTTCGTCTCGCGATCGATTTGCAGGCGCAATTGCAGGTAAGCGTCCGCATCCTCTGGCGTGATTTCGCGCACGGTCATGAGGCGCGGCGGCGGTTGAAGTTCGATCAGCATCGTTACAACAGCCTGTACATGGTGTACAGATCGACGTATTCGCCATCGACCATCATCGAGTGTTTGGCCGTGCCTTCGATCTCGAAGCCCATTTTCTTGTACAGCGCAAGGCCGCGCACATTGTGCGTCATCACAGTGAGTTCCAGCCGGTGCAGTTGCTTCTCGCGCGCCCACTGTTCGCACGCTTCAAACAGCCGCGTGCCGATGCCGTGCCCGATGTGCGATTCGCGAATGCCAATGACGATGTGCACGTTGTGATGATTGCGGCGATAATCGCCGCCGTTGGCCCACAGCCAGCCGACCAGCTGCCCATCGTCTTCCGCGAGGAAGGTCTGCTTGTTGTCGGCCTTGAGAATGTTCGTCAGGCGTTCGCGTTCCTGTTCAACGGTCACTTGCCGTTCGCCCGGTTCAAGCATCATAAACTTCGTTTCGTGATCGACTTGTTGCCGCAGCGCCAGAAACGCGGCGGCATCGTCGAGGGTGGCGGGGCGAATCGTGATCATGGCGCTGGATTCCACGCGGTCACTAAATCATCAATAGGCAGCGAGATCAACGCTTGCGTGTGCGACGAGATGTTGAGGCGCGGCCCATTCGTCACGACGCCGATTTTGCGAATTAGCGAATCGGCGAAGTGCGATTCAAAAGCGCGACAATTTTCGGGGCGAACTTCGATGAGCAAACGACTGTTCGCTTCGCCAAACAATGCCTCGATCGGCTCTTCACCCCCGATCGTGATCGACATGCCCAACCGGCCACCGATGCACATCTCCGCCGCCGCCACCGCCAGCCCGCCCTCGCTCAGATCGTGGCAGGCGCGCACGAGGCCCGCGGTCATGGCTTGATGCAGCGTTCGATACGCGGCCAATGCGTACTGCGTACTGCGTGATGCGTGGAGCGTGATGCGTGGTGCGTGATCCATGTCCTGCATCTTGCTTCCTGCATCTTGCATCTCGCTTCCCGCATTAAGCAGGTAAATAATGTTCCCCGCCTCTTTCGCATCCATCGTCACGGCTTGATTCACATCGTCAATCAAACCGATGGCCGAGATCAACAGCGTCGGCGGAATCGCGTGGCGCAAACCGTCTGTGCCGAGATATTCATTGTTGAGCGAATCCTTGCCGCTGATGAAGGGCGTGCCGTAAGCGACAGCCGCGTCGTAGCAGCCGCGCGCCGCTTCGATGAGTGATCCCAACGTCTCGGGCCGCAACGGATCGCCCCAGCAGAAATTGTCCAGCAGCGCAATCCGATCGGGATCGGCGCCGACCGCCACCGCGTTGCGAATGGCTTCGTCCACAACATTGATCGCCATCGCGTACGCATCGACTTTGCCCAACTCAGGATTGATGCCGTTCGACAACACGATGCCGCGCGTGCCTTTGGTACCAAACGGCTTGAGCACGCACGCATCCGATGGCCCATCGTTCTGCGCACCCGTCAACGGCTTGACCACCGTGCCGCCTTGCACCTCGTGATCGTAGATGCGGATGACGGCGGCTTTGGAGCGGATGTTGGGAGAAGAGAGTAATGCAAGCAGCGTAGCATTTGAGTCGTCGTGGTGCGTAGTGCGTGGTGCGTGTTGCATCCTGCCACTTGCATCTTGCTTCATCTCTGCAATCAGTGATCGCCTCGGCAGCCCATCATGCAGAAACTCATTCGCTAAATCCAGTACGATGTGGTCGCCGTAACGCACGACGAGGTGGCGCGTGTCGGTGAATGCGCCGATGTCGGTCAGTTCCACGTCGAAGGTGTCGCACAGCGATTGCAGCACGGCAACATCGCCCGACGGCACAGCCAACACCATGCGCTCTTGCGCTTCGCTCAGCCAGATTTCCCACGGCGCGAGACCGGGGTACTTCAACGTCACGCGCTTGAGATCAACGTCTGTGCCGATGACGCTGCTCATCTCGCCGACCGCGCTCGATAATCCGCCCGCGCCGCAATCGGTGATGGCGGTGTACAACACTGCATCCCGCGCCCGCACGATCACTTCGATCAGACCCTTCTCCGTGATCGGATCGCCGATCTGCACGGACGCGCCAGCCACTTCGCCCGTCTGCGCGTCCATCGTCATCGACGAGAACGTCGCGCCGCGCAGTCCATCACGGCCCGTGCGCCCGCCCAACACGATGACGCGATCGCCCAACTGTGGCTCGCGCGGATGAGAGTCCTTCGGCGCGAGGCCCACACAGCCGCAGAACACCAGCGGATTTGCGGTGTAGCCTTCATCATACAGAATCGCACCGTTGACGGTGGGAATGCCGATCTTGTTGCCATAGTCCTGCACGCCTGCGACCACGCCCGATTGAATGCGGCGCGGATGCAATACGCCTTCCGGCAATTTATTCGGATCGAGGTCTTGCGGGCCGAAGCAGAGCACATCGGTCGCGGCGATGGGTTTGGCCGAGACCCCCAGCACATCGCGGATGACGCCGCCGACGCCCGTATTCGCGCCGCCAAACGGCTCGATGGCCGACGGGTGATTGTGCGTCTCCACCTTGAACGAGACTTCGTACTCGTCGTCAAAGTCGATGATGCCCGCATTATCGACAAAGGCCGACCGTACCCACGGCGCGTTGATACGTTCCGTCGCGGCGCGGATGTAGGTTTTGAGAATCCCGTCGATCTGGAAATTGGAGGTTGGAGGCTGGAGGTTGGGAGACGTCCCTCCAACTTCCAATTTCCAACCTCCAACCTCTATCTTCGCCCTAAACGTCTTATGCACACAATGCTCGCTCCACGTCTGCGCGATGGTCTCGAATTCCACGTCCGTCGGGTCGCGGTCGATCGATCGGTAGTAGGTCTGGATCGCTTGCATTTCCGCCAGATCGAGCGCGGCGCGGCGATCACGCGAGAGCGCGAGGAGTTGATCGGCATCGAGTTGTCGAATCGGCAGGATGTCTACTTCGCCGGAGGATTCGGCCGGGTGGGGGAACACCGGATCAATCGGGCCGAGGGTGTAGCGCTGAATGACATCGTTAGCGAATAAGCGTTTGGCTAACGTCTGTACATCGGCTTGATCGAGATCGCCGTGGACGATGAAGCGCTGCCCTGTTGCGGCGCGCTCAACGCCGTTCACACCGATCAACTTCGCGCAGCGCACGATCTGATCGGCTACTGGATCGGTGACGCCGGGGCGCAAGGCCGTTTCAATGACTTGGCCGACAAAAGCAGCGACCCCATCGACAGTCCGCCATTGGCAGATTTGTGCGATGGGGTCGCTGAGCAGTTCAGCGGCAAGGCGATGCAGGTCGTTGGGCGACACGTCGCCTTCGATGAAAAAGAGATCGTTGACCTCCAGACCGGTCAGGTGAGTGAGGCCCAGCGCGTGCGCATCGGCCAGCAAGCCCGCGGCCCGCGGATCGCGCTCGGTGTGTGATCGAACGATGAGGGTGTGAACGGTCGTCGACATGGCACCACACTGGATGACGGAATGAATACGGCGCGATTATACCACCGCCCACCCATGAGCGAATCACCCATTTGCGGTACACACACTATCAGTGTCACACCGCACCTGCCGGTGGGTGCAGGTGTTGCGAGCGTTTTGTGCGAAGCAATCTCCTTTTGACTGGCGCTGCGATTGCTTCGTCGCAAAAGGCGCTTCTCGCGATGACGGCTGAGTAATGACAATTTGCGGTACAATGCGCGCATGACAGACGATGCCCTGAAGTGGAATGAACGTTATCGTTCCAATGTCGAACCGGCGTTCCAACAACCACGTGAGTTTTTGATCGAGCAAGCGGCGCATTTGCCTGCGCGCGGCTTAGCGCTAGATGTGGCGATGGGTCTGGGCGGCAATGCCGGTTTCTTGATCGAGCACGGCTTGAAGGTGATTGGCCTCGATGTGTCCGAAGTAGGCGCACGCCGCGCGAAAACTCGCTGGCCCAATTTGATGGCGGCCGTGTTCGATCTGTCGCGCTTCGATCTGCCCGCGACTTCAGTCGATGTCGTGTTGAACTTCTATTTCTTGCAGCGCGCGTTGTGGCCGCTGTATCGCCGCGTGATTCGATCGGGCGGACTATTGATCATGGAAACGCTCATGATCGATAATCTGATCAATCGGCCGGATTACAACCCCGATTATC
>JAUQXD010000165.1 GCA_030834835.1 Thermoflexales bacterium
GGCCGACCACATCGCAGACCGACTCGCCCTAGACTTGTTCCGCGAGGCCGCCGCCCAACCGCGAGCTTCGACCCTGAGTTTCTTGCACAGCGCGAGAGCAGGAGCGTGAACGTGTCGGTAATCATGCTACAGTGTCGAAAATTGTCGCAATACAACGTGGAGGCAAAGTATTGCTTGACACCGATCACATCGGTCGTATAATGAGCGCAACTGAATGACATGAGCGTCGCCCGCTGAGTGCAGGAACACCCAACGGGCGACTGACCCCAACATCTGAAGGAACAGATGCCAGGGCTGGAGCCTATTGTAGCATAGGCATACAGAGCGGCCATCTGCACAGATGGCCGCTTTTCGTTCTGTCATTCGGCGAGACAGCCGGGGTCGATTGCGACTTCGGCTGTCACATTTTTCCGATTGGACAACATTACATGACACCCCGACAAATCTGGCCGCCAGAAGCGGATGGACATCGCAAGCACGCGTGGCAATTGGCGCAGCAGTGCGTTAGGGTTGCTGACGCTGCGGCAAAACGGATTGAGGCAAAACAAATTGCAGAGGCTCTAATTCAACTTGCTGATCTTCAGAATCAAGCAAGGCAGATAGAATTAGCCATGGAAAGCGCGAGGGTCGATGCAAAACGCTGGGGACGGACAGCGAACGATTTGCGAGCCAAGGCCCGGCGAGTAGCGCATCAAATTGTGGTTGAGACCGAAGTAATCAAGCGTAAGGTAAAGGAAGAACAGTTCGTAGAAGCGTTGCTCGATCTAGCCCAGGAGAAGGGCCACTCAATTGAGGTTCAAGTACTGCTTGTGAATGCGCTCTTGCCGCCCAAATAGACTGCCCTCTTTGCACTTGGCGCGTTACTAATAGGAAAATCAAGTAAGCATCGGGCAAAAACCGGTGTAGCCCGGTAACTGACAGAAACCATGATTCAAATGTCGTCGTACTGAGATGCTGCTCGAATTGATCCGCTAAGTCGGGCAGTCGGGCCTGCATATGATCGTGACTCACTGCCCGGCGCGGCTCCTTCCAGACACGCTCTTGTGGATTCAAGTGTGGCGCGGCCACCGGAAACACCATTAGTTCCAAGCGCGGATTGGCTGCGAGGACCTTTCGAATGCCATGACTTGAAGTGGCCGTTGCGATCTAAACACTTTGGCAGTCACTAATAACTTTACCCGTACGAATGGAACAGAGTGGAATACGAACTGCGACTGGCATAACGTACGCCTACCATTCGGCGGGTCCTCCACGCTCCAAGCGCTGACGCAATTCAGCGCGTTGTGCCAGCGTCAGTTTGGCCGAATTGCCGCCCAAGCGACCATCTCGCAGCCCCGCCGAGCCGTGATGTTTGTAAGCGTGGCTCCAATTCCATTAGACTCGTTCGACTACAGCGGGTGAGCGCGCCAATTTCCACAACGGCATGGCCGGTGCCATACAGCCGAACCGCTTGATAGCAGGTGCGCAGTACCCCTTCGTCACACGCGGCGTACGCCTGAATCAGTTCTCTTACTTGAGATGTGGTGAGTTGGAACATGAGGTGGGCCATGCCTCAATCACACGATGTTTATCTGTTTTGTCTATAACGTTCCGCTGCAGCGACACGGTTCCGCAACTTCCCACAACGAGAGTAACAGATGACCTTTCGTGGGCCTACTATATAGGTGCCTTAAGCCACTATCAACCTGCTCTGATCAGGATTACAAGTTATGCAAACTAAAAGCGAGCGTCCAGGGCGACATAAGTGTCGCCGCGATTCGTATGAAACGTCTTGATTACAAAATGGGGAGAAGGTGGAATCCGTTGTGTTATACTCATTGAGTACATCTTATCGATACTTAAGGAACTGTAATGCTTCAACCTAGGGTTCATTTATCAGATCGACAACCTCAAAAACGAGAAAACACTAGAAGCCTTCTCTTTGCAATGAACGTGACTTCGCCTATCACACGCCTCCATCTTGCATCTAAGTTAACGTTGGTTCTGGTGATATCTTTGCTCGTTGTGCGTTTTATGCAAATCGAGAACTTGGATCCTATCGGTGCTGGCTTGATGCTTGCATTTGCCTTGTTCGGTCTTTACCTTAGTGGGACACTCAACTGGGTGTTTCGATCTTACCTGATCATGCTTTTTCCCGCAGTAATCGGAGTGGCGATTACGTGGATAGTTTTTAACCCAGACCCTGGTCGAGGGGCATTTTTATATCTTCCCGTCTATCCTGGCTATGTTACTATCGGCGTCTCATTACAAGCAGTTATTCTAGCATTGGTCACTTTAGGTTGGTATCGTACTCGAAAGACAGTGTTCTGGGGGCTAATTATAGGGTTAGTTTTGACAAGCGTTATAACCCACTTTATTGGTAATCCCATGTTGGCATTCGGGGAGGTCACTGTCTATCATCCGCTTTCAATAGTAATCTCGCAGCAAAATTTAATAATTGCACTAACCAAATCCCTAGGTTATGGCTCCATGATATTTGCTTCTCTTTTGCTCATAACGACGACTCGCGATGCTGAATGGATCGGCTTGATGACACAACTTCGTATACCGTATATCGCTCACTTCTTTATAGCTACCATGCTACGCAGCCTCAATATGGCCTTACTTGATTACAGCACTATTCGTCAAGCTCAAATAGTTCGTGGCATCAACCTCAAGAAAGGGAATCTGTTTCAAACAATAAGAGACCTTGCATACATGACAATCCCACTGACGGCGACCATGCTGCATCGTTCGACAAACGTTGGGGACGCGGCGCTCGCTCGGGGTTTTTCGGTTCATACCGAGACGCCCACAGAATTCCATGAGGCGCAACCATTCGCGATCCTAGATTGGGCTGTGCTGGGAGCATGCATATCCGCCGTGTTAGTGACTGTGTTTATGGGGTGCAACTTTACTCACTTGATTGGCATTACACTATGAAGGCAAAGGCTAGATTAGAAAACGTCTATTGGCGTTACCCTAAATTTCATGAATCGACTGACAGCGCATGGACTCTCAAAGGGATAAATCTTAGTATCGAAGAGGGCGAGTGCTTCGGCATTACCGGTTCCAGTGGAGCCGGTAAAACAACACTCTGCAAAGCAATTCTGGGCATAATCCCTCATAGTATAAAGATTCCCTTCCGATCCTATAGTCATCACTTTAGAGGTTCGGTCTGGGTGGATGACAAATTGGTGAGTGGCGTCCATTACGATGACGATGTTACACATGGTCGTACCAGAGGTGTGCTCATAGGACAAGGGGTCATTGCGTCCAGAGTTGGCATGGTCATGCAGGAACCTGAGACTCAGTTTCTGAGAATGAGTGTGCTACATGAAGTCTCATTTGGCTTGCAGCTATTAGGTCTACCTGCGAAAGAGATTGAACTTCGCGTGCAGGAATCTCTAGAAATGGTAGGGCTAGAATATCTTTTTCAAGAGGCCGAATACATTCATCCCAACGACTTATCGGGAGGGCAAAAGCAACGTGTA
>JAUQXD010000166.1 GCA_030834835.1 Thermoflexales bacterium
AGGTTCATCGGCGGGACGGGCGGGTTGGTGCCATCACCCTCGTGCGGGAAGTTGGTCCAAACCGTCTCGTTCACGGCATGGAAATTCTGCGGGCGATACATGAGCGTGAAGGAGGGAATATCGCTCAGGTAGATCTTGACCAATTCCGTGTACAGCTCCTTCAGCTTGGCCGGATCGGTGGTCGTCGGGATCGCCTTGATCAACTCGTCGGCCTCGGGATTGCTGTATTGCCCCCAGTTGCCGTTCCAGTTGTTCGCTCCACCGACGAACTCCGAGCTCAGCAGGTGGCGGATGCGGCCCCACGGCTGCGTCGGGCCGGCGCCGTCACTCCACATCATGAAGATGTCATACTTCTCGGGCAGCGGCGAATCCGACTTGGTGACGACGGTCTGATACACCGACCATTCGGGGTAGTTGGTGGTGATGTCGATACCGATCTTCTTGCCGGCGGCAGCGACCACTTCGATCGCGGCTTGCCAGTCAGACCAGCCATTGGGGCAGGTGGCTACGTAGGTCAGCTTCTTGCCCTTGTATTCGCGCCAGCCGTCGCCATCGGTATCCTTGATTCCGGCGTCATCGAGCAATTTCTTGGCGCCTTCGATGTCGTTGCCTGCCCATTGCAGATCCTTGACGGCATCATGATCGTACAGGGCCTGCTCACCGGCGGTCGGGTTCATGAGCGAGCGCGGAACCTGATCGAAGGTGGCCGACTGGTTGGTCATGGCGTTGGCAATGATCGTGGGATAGTCAACGGCAATGGCGATGGCCTTGCGCACTGCCAGCTGGTCCAAACCGTAGGACTTCAGATTGAAGAAGGCGGTTGGGAGGCTGGCGCCAATGCCGTACGGCGCATCGGGCAGGTAGGTGGACACGGGCAGCCCATAGTTGACCCACAACGTGTGAATATTGGAATTGAACTGCTGGCTGACATCCACTTCACCTTTTGCCAGAGCCACCGACCCGGCGGCGTTGTCCTTGAAGATGGTATGCGCCAGGTACTTGGGAGCCGGCAGCTTGCCGAACATGCTGGCATCCTGGCCCCAGTATTTGTCATCACGAACGAGGACAACCTTCGACTCGTCGGCGAAGAATTTGCCATAGGGCCCGGAGTACACGGTATCTTCCGCGGGATCGGCCATCAACTTGGTGGCATCCTCGCCGACGCGCTTTTCCAGCGTCTGAGTCCAGGCTTTCTGGACGACGTAGTTGGTGCTCAGGTAGGCTTGAACCACCAGCGGATTGACTGCTTTGCCATCCGCACCCAGTTTGGCCTTGATCACAACCGTCTGAGGATCAGAAGCCGTAATGGTGTCGATGTAATCTTTGTTGGCCGCACCGAATTGGGTATTGTACTTGACATGGGTAGCCCAAGTGTAAGCGACATCATCGGCGGTTACCGGAGTCCCATCGCTCCAGTGGGCGGCTTTCTTGAGCTTGAAGGTAATCGCCGTCATCCCCGCGTCCCACTTATAGTCGCCATCCGCCAGCAGAGGATACTGCTTACCATCGAGCATGTTGTACGCATACGGGGTCTCGAACATGGTAATCACGGCGTTGTCATTCTGTTGCTGAGTCATGGCATTGTTGTTGTTGGAAGAGTAGGGATTCCAACCGACAACCGCCCCCCACTGTTGGCCATTGAAGTACAGCGTTTCTTCGCGAGGCAGAGTCCCGGCCGCGACCGGCACGGCGGTGGGTTGCACCACGACTTCCTTGGTGACGATGACTTCCTTCGGCACTTCCTTCGTCACTTCGACGACAACCGTTTCTTTGATCGGCGCGACTGGCGTAGTTGCGGCGGGGGCACACGCGGCGAGCACGATGCCGAACACCATCAACAACGATAGAGCGATTGCTACTGGGCGTTTCATTGGTCTTTCTCCTTACGTGAGTTAGGATGGGATAGTCAGCAGTCAACAAACACGAGCGGGCGAAAGTCAAATTTTACGCTTAGGTCGATGTTCCTCCTTCAAAAGATTACTTCAACGTCGCCCCACATGAGGCACGGACTACCAATTCGGTCGGTAAAATTAGGTGATAGGGCGATGACGCCGGCTGCTCGATCATTTCGATCAACGTCTCGACGGTCATGGTCCCCATCCGATGGATGGGCTGGCGAACAGTGGTCAGGGGCGGTTCGATTCGCGCGGCAAACGGCAGATCGTCAAACCCCACCAGCGCCACATCTTCCGGCACCCGCCGGCCGGCTTCACGCAAGGCGCGCAGCGCGCCCATCGCCATGGCGTCACTGGCCGCAAAGACCGCATCGGGCTGGCGCGACAATAACTGCTGCATGGCCAGATAACCGCCCGCCTCGCTAAAACCGCCATCCGTAATCAAGTCCGGCTGCGCCAGCAGGCCGCGTTCGCGCAGGGCCTGGGTGTAGCCGGCCAGGCGATCGACGCCCGCAATCATGGTCTGGGGGCCGTTAATCAGCCCGATGCGCGTGCGGCCCAATCGCAGCAAATGCCGCACCGCATCGCGCGCGCCGTTGACGTTGTCGGCATCCACGTAGTTGACGCGCGGATCGGTTGGGTGGCGGCCCACCAGCATGAAGGGCAAATCACCGTCGATCAACGCCTGCACCAGCGAATCGTTGGTCAGCATCGACGCGATGATCACGCCATCGATCAGGCCACTGTACATGATCTGGCGAATCTGGCGGCGTTCGTATTCCGGTTCGGCCAGCCACAACATTACCGAGTACTCGCGCGCATTGCACGCCGACGATACGCCTTGAATGAGCAGGGGAAAGTACGGGTCTGTGAACAGCGTCGATACACCCATCGGGATCACCAGCCCGATGACGTGGGTGCGCCCGGCGGCCAGTCCACGTGCAGCGGCATTCGGCACGTAGTTCACGCGGCGCACGACCTGCATCACCTTGTCGCGCGTCTGATCGCTGACATTGGGATCATTATTGATCACGCGCGACACGGTCGAGCGTGAAACACCACTGAGTTCAGCGATCTGTTCGAGATTCATACCGGTCGATTTTTGGGAGCGTTCCCAATAATGGCGTGTGATTTGGTCGGCGCTGTTGCAAGTGAGGCCAACCGAACCTGGTTTGAATAGATGTTGACTGGAGAAAAATGAAACGGGAGAATCTAGGGCAAAAACCGACAAAAATAGTCTGTCTGGCTGTTAAACGTGAAGCCCTGTCAGGTGATGTTGAGGTGTTGCGAGAAACAACTTGGGAGCGCTCCCAAATCTGCTCATATCATAAGCGCATTTTGGCCGTTGTCAAGTGGCAATTTTGTGTTTTTATCGTGGAAAAATGTCGTGGCGGGCAACGAACCGAGGCGTCAATTGAACACTAAGTGACGCCTCGGCTGAAAGGCACGGGGCGGTTACGCTTCCGATCGGGCGGTTTGATAGTTCGGGGCTTCTTTGGTAATGATGATGTCGTGCGGGTGACTCTCGATGAAACCGGCGTTGGTGATGCGCATCAGGCGTGTCTTCGTGCGCAAATCGTCCAGCGTGGCTGCGCCGGCATAACCCATGCCCGATCGCAAACCGCCGACCAGCTGATACACGTAGTCGCGCAGCACACCGCGATACGGCACGCGCCCTTCGATGCCCTCCGGCACGAGCTTGCCGCTGCCCTGGCCGCTGGCATAGCGATCTTTGCCGTAGCCCTGCATCGCGCCCAGGCTGCCCATGCCGCGATATTCCTTGAAGCGGCGGCCTTCAAACAGCACCACGTCGCCGGGGGATTCGTCGAGACCCGCGAGCAGGCTGCCCAGCATCACGATTTCTGCGCCCGCCGCAATCGCTTTCACGATGTCGCCGCTAAACTTGATGCCGCCGTCGGCGATGACGGGAATATCGTGCTTGCGCGCTGCGCGAGCGCATTCAAAAATCGCCGTCATTTGCGGCATGCCCGCGCCGCTGATCACGCGCGTAGTGCAGATCGAGCCGGCACCCACGCCAACCTTAATCGCGTCCGCGCCCGCTCCGATGAGTTCTTCCGTCCCATCCGCCGTGACCACATTTCCAGCCAGAATCGCCAGGCCAGGCCAGGCTGATCGGATGCGCTTGATCGCGTTGACGACGCCCTGCGAATGACCGTGCGCCGTATCGATGCCGACTGCATCGACGCCAGCGGCGACGAGCAGCGACACGCGCTCTTCCAAATCCTTACCCACGCCCACGGCTGCGCCTACCAACAAGCGACCGCGTGAATCCGTAGCGGCATTGGGAAAATCACGTTTCTTCTGGATGTCTTTGACCGTGATTAAGCCCTTAAGGCGACCGGCTTCATCCACGAGCGGCAACTTTTCGATGCGATGTTCGTGCAGGATTTTCTTGGCCTGATCGAGCGTGGTGCCCACCTGCGCTGTGAACAATTGCTTATGCGTCATGAACTCGCTGACGGGCCGATAGAGATCGCCCGGCTCGACGAAGCGTGTATCGCGATTGGTGAGAATGCCGACGAGTTTGTGATCGGCATCGGTGATGGGCACGCCGCTGATGTGATACTTCGCCATCAAATCTTCCGCGTCCTGCAACGTCGCCGTCGGCGGCAGCGTGACCGGATCAACGATCATGCCCGATTCCGAGCGCTTGACCTTCTCGACCTCGGCCGCCTGGTCGGCGGGGGGCATGTTGCGATGAATGAGGCCGATGCCGCCTTCGCGCGCCAATGCAATCGCCAGCCGCGCTTCCGTCACCGTGTCCATCGCCGCGGAGATGATCGGAACATTGAGCATGATATCGCGTGCCAGCCGCGCGCGCACATCGGTTTGATCGGGCAACACTTCAGTGTAGCCGGGCACGATCAAGAGATCATCGAAGGTCAAGGCTTCAAACTTGTCGAAGAGTTCTTCATTCATGTTGGCTCCTTCTTGGGGAAACAAGGAAACAAGTAGACAAGTAGACAAGGTGAATTGCCTTGTTTCCTTGCCTACTTGTCTACTTCCCTAATGTCTGAAATGCCTTACGCCCGTCACAACCATCGCCATGTTGTTCGTATCGGCCACTGCGATTGATTCAGCGTCACGCACTGAGCCGCCTGGATGAGCAACCGCCGTGATACCAGCCTGCGCGGCGACTTCGACTGAATCGGGGAAGGGGAAGAACGCGTCGGAGGCCATCACCGCCCCGATCGATTTCTCGCCGGCGCGGTCCTGCGCGATGCGGACACAATCGACGCGATTGGGCTGTCCGCCGCCGATGCCAACAGTCGCTTCGCCTTGCGCAAAGACGATCGAA
>JAUQXD010000167.1 GCA_030834835.1 Thermoflexales bacterium
GTTAATGACCATACTTGCGTTGTCAGTATTGCGTTATATGGTGCCGGTCATGGGGCTGCTGTTTACGTTGATCCCGGTGGGGCTTCGTCGACCCATCGAAATCGTATCGGCGTCCGTCCGGGCAAGACTACGCTTTCGAGCTGAATCATAGATTTGTATGTCTAACTCCCTTTTCGTGAGTGTCATCATGCCGGTGCGCAATGAGGCCGGGCACATTCGGCGCAGTCTGGACGCCGTCCTGGCGCAGGATTATCCGGCTGACTGTCTTGAGATTATCGTGGCCGACGGGCTATCGACGGACGGCACGCGGGCCATGCTTGATGCTTACCAGGCACAGCACGGAAATTTCAAGGTCATCGACAACCCGGGCCAAATTGTGCCCACCGGCCTGAATGCCGCGCTTCGCCAAGCGCAGGGCGAGATTATTGTGCGCGTCGACGGCCATTGCCTGATCGCGCCGGACTATGTGCGCCGTTGTGTCGATCATCTTGTGCGGGATGTCGTCGAGGGCGTCGGCGGCCCGATAGAAACGATCGGTGCGACTTCGTTGGCGCGCACCATTGCGGCGGCGATGAGCACCCCGTTTGGCGTCGGCGACTCGGCTTTTCGCACGCGGCGAACCGACAACCCGCTGGTTGACACGATACCATTTCCAGCTTATACCCGTGCGATCATTCGCCGCGCCGGCCTGTACGATGAAGAACTGATTCGCAATCAGGATGACGAGTACAACTATCGACTGCGCGAACTCGGCGCTCGCTTGATGCTGGCGAGTGACGTTCGCTCGGAATACTACAGCCGGGCCACGGTGAAGGCGCTGTGGCGTCAGTACTTTCAATATGGTTTCTGGAAGGTGCGGGTGTTGCAGAAGCATCCCCGCCAGATGCGGCGGCGTCAGTTTGTGCCGCCGCTGTTTGTCGCCGGCCTGCTCGGATTGTCGCTGCTCACGCTGGCTGCGCCCGGGGCGAGTGCGGGATTGGCGGTTGTGGCTGGCGCTTACGCACTGGCTAATATCGGCGCTTCGATCTGGACGGCGGCCCGACAGGGCTGGCCGCACCTGGGGCGGCTGCCGGTGGTCTATGCGATCCTGCATGTGAGTTACGGCCTGGGTTTTCTGGCCGGGCTGATCAAATTCGCCAATCGCTGGCGCGACAAAACGGGCCGGGTTCCAGCCTTCGAGGAGTCGCATGCCTGACTCGCCCGATCTCGATCGCCTGCGACTGGAATATGAAGATCGCGCGCGCCGATTCGCGGCCAGCGACACTTATTCGCTGTTCAATCCGGCGAACTTATTCACCGTTCAGCAGCGCCAGCGGGCCGTGTTGAAGATGCTGCGCCGTCAGGGTCTGTATCCACTGGCGGAGCAATTCATCCTTGAATTGGGTTGCGGGCGCGGCGGTGTCCTGTTGGAGTATTTGAGTTACGGGGCTGCGCCGGGCCGGCTGTATGGCACGGACCTGCTGCCCGATCGCGTCTCGGCCGCGCATCAGAATTTGCCGCAGGTCGCGTTGACGGTGGCCGACGGCCAGCAGCTGCCCTACGCGGACGGCCAATTTGATCTGGTCGTGCAGTACACCGTGTTTACCTCGGTGCTGGACGACGGCGTCAAAGCGAACCTGGCCCGTGACATGCTGCGGGTGCTGCGGAAGCCGGCCGGTCTGATACTGTGGTACGACTTCTGGCTCAATCCCACCAATCCGCAGACGCGCGGCATTCGCCCGGCCGAGGTTCGGCGGTTGTTCCCGAATTGTCGCTGTGACTTTCAGCGGATTACGCTGGCGCCGCCCATCACGCGCCGGTTGATCAAGATGTCGTGGTTGGCGTGTTATTTACTGGAAAAAGTGCGCGCCTTCAATTCGCATTATCTGGCGGCGATTCGCCCGATAGTGTGATCAATGATAGTGGATAAAGGTGACAAACCTCCTGAATTTCTGTCTAAAGCCCAAAAATACGTAGAAACCCTTATTTACGCCATGCTCAAAGTGCCTTACACTATTCAGGCAGCCGGCCGCCTCACCCGGAAACAGGTGGTCATACCGGCCAATTACCAGCCTGACTGTGTACTGACCGGCGACCGTCGAGGTTGCGGCGCGGGCGGAATTAGAACGACGTCGTGAGAGGAGTGAAGATGCGAGCGGATTTTTTGCCGTTTTCCCCGCCTTCCATCGGTGAAGAAGAAATTGAGGAAGTCATCGACACGCTGCGGTCCGACTGGATCACGACCGGGCCAAAGGTCAAGCGCTTTGAACAGGAGTTTGCCAATTTCCTTGGCGCGCCGACGGCGCTGGCGGTGAACTCGGCGACCAGCGCGATGCGGGTGGGCCTGGCCACGCTGGGCGTGGGGGCGGGTGATGAGGTCATCACTACGCCGATGACGTTCTGCTCGACGGCGCACGTGATCGAGCACGCGGGGGCGCGGCCGGTGCTGGTGGATGTGCGGCCGGACACGCTGACGATCGATCCGGCGCTGGTCGAGCGGGCGGTCACGGCACGCACGAAGGCGCTGCTGCCGGTGCACCTGTACGGCCATCCCTGCGACATGGCTGCCCTGCTGGACATCGCGCGGCGGCACAATCTCCACATCCTGGAAGATGCCGCGCATGCCCTGCCGGCGCGTTACGGCGGCCGGCTGATTGGCTCACCCGTGGTCACCGATCACCAGTTGCCCGTCAAGACCCTGACGGCCTTTAGTTTTTACGCCACCAAGAACATGACGACGGCGGAAGGCGGCATGTTGACGGGTGATCCGGATCTGATCGAGCAGGCGCGGCTGTGGGCCTTGCACGGCATGAGCCATGACGCTTACAAGCGATATAGCGCGGAAGGCTCGTGGTGCTATGAAGTGGTGCTGCCGGGCTACAAGTGCAATATGGCGGATATTGAAGCGTCGCTGGGCCTGCAGCAACTCAAGAAATTGCCCGGCTTTCAGACGCGGCGGCGCGAGATCGTGGCGCGCTATCATGCCGCCTTTGGGGCGCTGCCCGAGGTGGAAACGCCGACCGAGCACGCAGAGGTGGAGTCGGCCTGGCAGTTGTACAGCCTGCGGCTGAACCTGAACCGACTGACGATCCACCGGGCGCAGTTCATCGAGGAGTTGAAGGCGCTGAATATCGGGGCCAGCGTTCACTTTATCCCGATACATCTGCATCCCTACTACGCCAACAAGTACGGCTATCAGCCCGATGATTTTCCGGTGGCCTATCGCGAGTATATGCGGCTGGTCTCGCTGCCGCTACATCCGCGTCTGAGCGACCAGGATGTGACGGACGTGATCGAGGCGGTGACGGGGTTGGTGGAGAAGTACCGGAAAGGATGAAGGATGACGGCGGAAGGATGAAGAATGAAGCGGTGGAGCGGCGTTATCTGCGGCTGTGTCTGGCCAGCCGGTGGTCGCCGTCGGCGCTGGATGACGCCTGTGCGCTTAGCGCCAGCGCCAATTTCGATTGGGCGGCGGTTCAGCAGTGGGCGTGGAACGAGGGTGTGGCACCGCTGTGGTACAGCCGGGTGCGCGGACACGACCTGGTGCCCCCCACACTTGAGGCGGAACTCCGGGCGGCCTATCGCGAGATCGCACTGCGCAAC
>JAUQXD010000011.1 GCA_030834835.1 Thermoflexales bacterium
CTCTGGCTATTCAATGGCCAGGAGGCACGCCCGATAGGTGATATAGAAGACTGCATCGGAGGTTACATTTGGTCGGCAAACGAGCAGCGGGCGGTCATATTGCCAGACTCTCCTCCTGGAAAATGTGAAACGGCTGAATCTTGGATTCTTGATATAGAGACTGGTTATCTCGCTCCGTGGCTTATCAAATCAGATTACGATCGTTCGATATCTATCACTGACGTTAGTGATGATGGCAGCGCAATTCTGTTTGGTACGCCGCAAGGAAGTCTTTATATCCGAAACCTAAGTGATAACACGGACACGCTCGTGTTAAGCCGCCCGGGTTCAGGAGTGAAAGGTGCCTGGCTTCATGATGGACAGAAGTTGCTAGTCCAAGAGACCTCATTGGGGTCCCTGACTACACAGCTGTTGATCTATCGCGAAGGTGAAGCGTCACCTCAAAAAATCGAGATAGCACCGCCTGATCTATTTGTGAGTCATTGGCGGCTATCCCCTGACAGAAAATGGCTGGCTTTTCTGACCGAAAAACGCGACGAGTTCCAGAGTAATGGTCTTTGGGTTGCAGACCTGAGATCAGTACAATGAGTTTTCGTTGAAACTTCGAATCGAATGGCGCTTGCGTCTATCGTCTTTTGGATAGTGTCCGCGTAACCCGACATGCGACCGCGATCCAGACCTCAGAGGCTTTTACAGACCATCCGGCATCGCCTGACAGTCATTCGAGCCGACCGGCCAGCCTCGCCAACCGATCCGTTAAAACCTCCGAGGTCTTCTTGCCCCACCTTGACGCGCCCTCTTTGACTGTGTAGACTTTCCTCATCGACCAACCCCGCCCGCTGTTTAGACCGTTAGCCAATTTTGTACGATAGCGCACCTGCCCCCTATTTTGTTCGAAGCCGTGCGTGCATTGACTTATCGCTGGCTGGTGAGTACAATGTAAGCACATTCGACAGGAACGAGGGAAGCATGAGTATCGTAAAAACCCCCATGGTCAAGATTGGCAACTCGCGCGGCATTCGCATTCCAAAGGTGCTCATCGATCAGGTGGGCCTGGGCGACGAAGTAGAAATCTCTGTCCAACGTGACCGGCTCATCATCCGCCCAACGGCGCGCCCGCGCTACGGTTGGAATGCGCAGTTTCGCGCCATGGCCAGCCGTGGCGATGATCACCTGCTGGACGAGCCAGTCGCTACCCGGTGGGACGAGAGCGACTGGCAATGGTAGTCAAACGCTTTGAAGTTTACCTGGTCAGCCTCGATCCAACCGTCGGCAGTGAAATCAGAAAAACGCGACCCTGCCTCATCATTTCCCCGGATGAAATGAATCGTTATATCGCTACCGTCATCGTCGCGCCGATGACGACGACAGGCCAACCTTATCCAACGCGTGTTCCATGTCGGTTTCAAGGTAAAGCGGGTCAGGTTGTCCTTGATCAACTACGCACGGTGGATAAGACGCGGCTTATCAGGCGGCTCGGCCGCGTCAGCCTGCCAGCACAGAAAGCCGTGCTGGTCGTTCTCGCGGAGATGTTCGCCGAATAGACGCTGTGGTAGAACCGCGCCCGCACCTTGACGCGCCCTCTTTGACCGTGTAGACTTTCCTCAAACGAACTCAACCCGTCGTTTAGGCCTTTAGCCAATTTTGTACGATAATGAAGAGGAGCGAACCTGCTCCTCGTTTTGTTTAGTCATCCATAAACCATGTGGTCACCCAACACTCGCTCCGGCAAATCCAATAAGCGGCAAGCCTGGCGCAATACGCGCGTCTGGCTGCTGGGCGCGTTGTTTGTGCTGGGCACGGCAGTGATTTTGATCGCGCCGCTCTCGACCTCTGGTCAGGTGGCGCTGAACGCCGGTGACGTCGCGCCCGAAGATGTCCGCGCCCCGCGCACCGCCCGCTACGTCAGCGACGTGCTGACCGACCTGGCCCGCGATGAAGCCGAGCGCAACGTGGCAGTGCAGTACGACCCCGTCGATCCACGCGTGGCCCGCCAGCAGATTGCGTATGCCCGCCAGGTGCTGGACTTCATCCGCGCGGTCCGGCTGGATACGCAGGCCACCCGCGATCAAAAACGCGCCGCGCTGGCCGCCATCGAGAATGTGCCGCTGACCGCGACGGCGATCGACGCCCTGCTCGATCTGCCGGCGGACACGTGGCAGCGCGTGTCCCAGGAAGTCATCGCCGTGATCGATCTGACGCTGCGCAACGTCATCCGCGATGTGAACGTCGCCGAGTTCAAGTCACGCCTGCCCGCGCTGGTGGCGATCGATCTGAACGAGGATCGGACCCGTCTCGTCAGCGAAGTGGCCCAGAACTTCATCGTGCCCAATCGCGCGCGCAACGACGCGGCGACCGAACAGGCCCGCGTGGAAGCGCGCAGCAAAGTGGAGCCGCGCCAGCGCGACATCGAGACCGGGCAGACCATCATCCGGCAGGGCGAAGTGGTCACGCCGCTGCAAATCGAGGCGCTGAACCAGCTGAACCTGCGGCAGTCGCTGCTGGGCTGGGCCGACGTGGGCAGCACGCTGTTGATCGCGATTGCGGCGTCGGCGCTGCTGGGCCTGTATATGTGGCGCTTCGAAGTTGAACTGCTCGATCGGCCGCGGCACCTGCTGTTGCTGCTGCTGCTGCTCCTGCTGTTTTTGCTGGTCGCCAAGTTCATGGTGCCCAATCGCACCGTGCTGCCGTACGTGTTTCCGGCGGCGGCCCTGTCGATGGTGTTGACCGTCATGCTGGGGCCGGGGCTGGCCGTGACCGCCACGCTGTTGCTGGCAGGTCTCATCGGCCTGATGGCGGGCGGCTCGCTGGATGTGACCATGTATGTGGCGGCCGGCGGCCTGATCGCCGTGTTGTCGCTGGGCCGCGTGGAACGGCTGAACGCCTTCTTTCTGGCCGGCCTGAATGTGGCGGTGATCAACAGTCTCGTGCTGGTGGCGTTCCGGCTGCCGGCGGGCGGCATCGATCCGATCGGGTGGGTGACGCTGATCGCCGCGACGATGATCAACGGCGGTTTGTCGGCCAGCCTGACGCTGGGCGGCCTGTTCCTGATCGGCAATTTGTTTGACCTGACCACCACGCTGCAATTGCTGGAACTGGCGCGGCCCACCCACCCCCTGTTGAACGAACTGCTGCGCCAGTCGCCGGGCACGTACCATCACACACTGATGGTGGCGAATCTGGCCGAGCAGGCCGCCGACCGTATCGGGGCCAACGCGCTGCTGACGCGGGTGGGCGCGTTTTATCACGACATCGGCAAGACGGCGCGGCCCTACATGTTTGTGGAAAATCAGGTGGAAGGCGCCAACGTGCACGATCAACTGAATTCGCGCACCAGCGCCGAGATCATCGTGAGCCACGTCAACGACGGCATGGAACTGGCCAAACGCTATCGCCTGCCGTCGCGGGTGCGCGCCTTCATCCCCGAACATCACGGCACGATGCGCGTCAGTTTTCTGTATCAGAAGGCGGTTGACGAATCGCCTATGGGCGCGGCCGGCGTGGACGAGAAGGCGTTTCGTTATCCCGGCCCCAAACCGCAGAGCAAAGAGACCGCGCTGTTGATGCTGGCCGACGGCTGCGAAGCCACGGTGCGCGCCACGCGGCCGGCCTCGCCGGAAGAACTCAATGAGATCGTGCGCAAGACCATCGCCGATCGCATGGCGTGGGGGCAGCTGGACGAGTGTCCCTTAACACTGAGCGACCTCGACCAGATCCGGCAGTCGTTTGCCGCGACCTTGCAGGGCATGTTCCATCCACGCCTGCGTTATCCAGGCCAGGAAGCGAAGAGCGACACTGGCCGCTTGCGCGGTACCGGGCCACTGCTGGCCAAAAACGAGGGAGAGACAGCGAGACCGACTGATGGCAAACAAACCGATCAAGTCTAAAGCGATTATTCATACGGAAGTCGGCGCGCGCTACACGTCGCTGGTAAAGCCCGACCGGCTGAAGAAGGCGGTGCGCGCGACGCTGGCTCAACAGCGCGTCAAAGAACGGGTCGAACTGACTATCGTGATCACGGGCAACGTGCAGCTGCGCAAACTCAACCGGCAGTATCGCCAGATCGACGCGCCCACGGATGTGCTGTCGTTCGACGGCGACACAGCCGAAGTCCCGCCATACGGCGGGCACTATCTGGGCGACGTCGTCATTTCGTATCCCAAGGCGAAGGAGCAGGCGCAGGCCGGCGGCCACCCGATCGAGACGGAGCTGCAATTGTTGGTGGTGCATGGCGTGCTGCATCTGCTGGGGCACGATCACTACTCGCCGTCCGAGAAGGCGCAGATGTGGCAGGCGCAGGCCGCCGTGCTCCGATCGATCCGCGCGGCGATTACCGCGCCGGTGGAATAGTAAATTGGGGAGTAGTAGATTGGTAAGTTGGTAAATTGGTAGATTGGTCAATCTGTTACTGGTCTACCAGTTCCCAATCCACTAATCTACCAATATCCCAGTTCCCAATCTACTAATCTACTAATCTACCACTGTACCAATTTACCAGTTGACCATTCACCATGCACCGCTTACTCGCCTCCTTCGGCTTCGCCCTCACCGGTCTGCGCTATGCGTTCCGCACGCAGGCCAATTTTCGCATTCATATCGCGATCTCGCTCGCCGTGATCGTGATCGGCCTGGGGGTGCAGTCGGGGCCGATCGAGTGGGCGGTGCTGATCGTGACGATGATGATCGTGCTGGCCGTGGAGTTGATCAATACCGCGCTCGAAGCCACGCTCGATCGAGTCAGCGTGGAACACCATCCCCTGGCGAAAGTCGCCAAAGACACGGCGGCGGGCGCGGTGCTCGTCAGCGCCATCGGAGCGGTACTGGTCGGGCTGCTCATCCTGGGGCCGCGCCTGTTGACGATCATCACCCGGCGCTGAAACCCGGGCAGACATGATATACTAAGCCGTAGCGGCTATGGCCGCAACTGAGAGGACAACGGTTACTATGCTAGAACCTACCCCGACTTACTTAACGCCCGAGGGCAAACTCAAACTCGAGGCGGAACTTGAAGACCTCAAGACCAACAAACGCCGTGAGCTGGCTGAACGGCTGAACTTTGCCATTAAGCAGGGCGATCTGTCTGAAAACGCCGATTACAGCGCCGCCAAGGAAGATCAGGCGTTTCTGGAGGGCCGGATTCGCACCATCGAGGGCATGCTGCGCCACGTCGAAATCATCACCGAGCAGGTCGGCGGTGAAGTCCGCATTGGTTCGCGCATCACCGTGACGGAAGCGGGCTTCGACGATCGCGAATCATTCACGATCGTTGGCGCGGCGGAAGCCAGCCCCGTGGACGGCAAAATCAGCAACGAAAGCCCGCTGGGCAGCGCCTTGCTGGGCAAGCACATCGGCGACGAAGTTGAAATCGACGCCCCGGCGGGGCGCATCACGTTCCGGATCGTCAGCATTGAGTGAAGCGGTATGGCCAGGGCTGAATTTCGCTGTCAACTCT
>JAUQXD010000168.1 GCA_030834835.1 Thermoflexales bacterium
ATGAATCGCCGGACTGCCATTGCCACAGTCTGGTAATTGTCTTTGTCAAGTATAGCCGTATCGACGACCAGCCGCTCGCTCTCGATGTCAACCCAAGCCAGCGGCCCCTGACGGATGAGATTGAGAAAGGCTGCATCAGCGCTGCGGTCAATATGGCCAGGGTGGCGGGTCCCGTCGGCAATACGCGCATGATAGCGGGCCATCAAAACTTCGGCGCTGGTTTCACAGCGAATTTGGATCAGCCGAAACGCATATCGTTGACGCAGTCTGGCCCATTTCGCAGTGGCGTACTCTGGATCAAAATTGCTCTCGACAATTTGGTCAACACTGGCGGACAGCAATCGTTCTATCTGTTGATAGAGCAATGTCCAACTGACTACACTCAGCCGATTTGCCCAGTCCTCAGTCGACCAGCCGAGTGTGTCCAGTAAGATTTCTTTGAATTGGTCTCTACACGTCAGTGGCAGTTTCAACTCCTGCGCCAGGGCTTCAGCCAGGGTAGTTTTCCCGGTGCCAGGATGTCCGGTTACGAGCACAATTGCCGGTAGGTTCATTGCTGATCACACAGGTTCCGCTTGTCGCCAGATTGATTCGAGTAGTAGTTGCGCAGCTTGATCTTTCCGCATTTTTCCTTGACACCGCCGTGCTGCCTAACGGCCGGGCGTCAGCCGATGCCGGAGTGTCGCGCTGTACGAAACTTCCGAGGTCTTGGTCGCGGCTGCACGCGCGTGGGCAACTGGGTGTTTTAAGACATTTTATCTCGATAAGCAAGCGCCTGTTTGAAGTAATCTGTGCATATTCGATGGATTCCAAACTTCGCAACAGTTTCTAACGATTGTTCGTCATTTACATCCCAAGCATGGATTTCAATACCTTGATTGTGCAAAGCATTGACGACTTCTTGAGATAATTGGGACGGATGCAAATGCACCGCTCTTGCTTTGGCAAGACGAGATGTGTGAATGGCTTGATGTTGAACTATATCTAAAGTCATCCAACTCTCTGATCGTGGAAATAACAAATCTCGCGCGAGACCTGGACAAACCTCTTGAAAAGCCAATAGCATAGCGGGTTCATATGATGTTAACTCAAATTGATCCCATAAATGGGAAAAGCGTTTCAACGTAGCGCCAATAATTTCTGCCGCTTCTGGTTCTGGTCCTTGGATATGTATTTCTAAATCTATTTTCCCGCTAAATGTTTCGAGAATTTCTTCAAGAGTTGAAATCCTGCCAGATTTTGCAGGGGGATTGTTTTTACAAAAGACTTCCACATTTTGCAATTGCTCCCAAGTAAAGTCAAAAATCATTCCTGTTGCGGATGTGAACTTATCAAGTTGAAAATAATGATACACCACTGGGATTTGATCGGATGTCAATCGTACGTCGAATTCAAATGCATCTGCGCCAAGGTCTATGGCTCTTTGGAAAGACGCAATGGTATTCTCTGGGGCTTCAGTTGGTATACCCCGATGAGCGACGATGTCAAAATGATTCATTGTTAACCTCGATAGGTTGCCCAAC
>JAUQXD010000169.1 GCA_030834835.1 Thermoflexales bacterium
CTTCTTCCTGATCCGTGCCGACTCGCACCGTGATCGGATCCGGGTTCATGATGTCGCCGATGAGCGTCTGCGGATCAGCGATGATCAGACGCCGCAGCGACAGGACGCCGCGCAATTGCTGCGCCTGATTGACTACAAAGAGATAGTAGGTGCTGTCTTCGCCGGGCTGCCACGCGCGCAGCGCTTCGATCGATTCCTGCGCCGTCATGCGCTCGCGCAGCAGCAGGAACTCCGACGTCATCAGACCGCCGGCGGAATCGTCGGCGTGGATCAACAGCGGCCGGACATCGGCGGCCTCTTCCATCTGCGCCAGCGTCTGCCGCGCCAGATCGGGCGTCAGGTCGCCCAGCAGGTCGGCGGCCTCGTCCGGCTCCATCTCGTCGACGATGTGGGCCAGCGTGGCGGCGTCGAGTCGTTCCGCCACATCGGCCGCGTCGGCGTTGTCCATCTCCTCAAGCAGATGCGCCGTCTCAAGCGGCTCCAGACCGGGCAGCAGCGCGGCCTGATCGGAGTCATCGAGCTCTTCGAAGACCTCAGCTTGATCGGGCGGCCGCAGCCGTTCCAGCACATCGATCGCGTCACGGACCGCGCCCCGATCGAGCGCGGCGCGCACGGCGGTGAGGGCTTCGTCGAAGTCGGCTTGATCGCTCATAAGGATAAGGGCCTAGACAGTGGGCGTATTATGCGCGGGTGCGATGTTAAAGTCAAGGCAGTGGGGCGCGCCACAGGCGCGCAATCGCCAATTTTTGTGTTGACAGCGGTGTGTGTTTGTGATATATGTAACCGTCAAGGGAGCAATCGGGTTAGCCGCCCGATTGGTTTGTTTGCGGTCGTACCTCACTTAAGCCCAATGTAAGGTTAATCTCAGGAGGAGTGTTTATGGCTGAGCCTGCAGCACAGCAAGCGCGTGGCATTTCCCGACGCGAGTTCTTGAACTACGTCTGGGGTGCGTCGATGGCGCTGTTTATGGCGCAGTTTGGCGGCGCGATCTTCTTGTTTGCGTTTCCGCGTTTCCGTGAAGGCGAGTTCGGCGGGCGCACGACGATCGGCACGGTGGCCGAAAAACTGCCACAGCCTGACAGCCCGCCTGTCGCCTTTCCGGAAGTGAAGGTCTGGCTGGCGAATATCGGTCCGAATAATGCCGATGCGGGCGGGGGACAGCAGGGTCTGGTGGCGCTGTATCGCGTGTGCGTGCACCTGGGTTGCCTGTATGCGTGGGTCGATTCGACCAGCCGCTTTGAATGCCCGTGCCACGGCTCCAAGTATGAACTCGACGGCACGTACATCGAAGGCCCGGCCCCGCGCGACCTTGATCGGTTTGTGGTCAAGCTGCTCGATGCGGACGGTAATCCGGTGGCGCAGACTGATACAGACAAGAACAGCCCGACGTACGGTGCGCCGGTACCCATTCCGGCGAATGCCGATAACCTGACGATCGTCGTCGAGACGGGCAGTAAGATCGATCTGGGCAAGAAGTACTTCTACAGAGGAGGCGCGGCATGAGACTGGAACCGTTTGCCTCTTTGAACGACCTGCGCAAGGAGCACGGCCTGCGCAAGACGGTGCTGCTTAAAGTCGATGAGGCGTTTACGCGCCTGACGGCCGGCCTCAGCATCAACGATGTGCGCGGCATCCTGCGCGGCGATCCGGCCGGCAAGCCCAATCCGCGCGTCAAGCCGCACACCGAAGGCGCGATCTTCCACATCTGGCCGTCGTTCTATCACGAAGCCGTCACCCGGTTGTATCCTACTTTCCGATTGGGCCTGATCTCGACCGCGCTGTTCCTGATCGAGATCATCACCGGCCTGTTCCTGATGGTGTGGTACACCCCCGCGCCCGGCACGGCCTACGAAAACATGCTCCGCATTCTGAGCAATGTGCCGATGGGGCAGTTGATGCGCGACGTACACCGGCTGGCGGCCGAAGGCATGGTGGTGGCCGTCTGGCTGCATATGGGCCGCACGTATTTGACCGGCTCCTACAAGAAGCCGCGTCAATTCACCTGGGCCACCGGCGTGATCCTGCTGCTCATCACAATCGCGTTGTCGTACACCGGCTATCTGCTGCCGTGGGACCAACTGGCGTACTGGGCGGTCACCATCGGCGCGTCGATGGCTGACGCTGCGCCGCCGCCGGAAGTGGGTCAAGCCGTCGGTCTGTTGTTGCGCGGTGCGCCCGATCTGGGGGCCAGCGGCTTGCTGAGGTTTTATCTGCTGCACGTGTTTGCGCTGCCGCTGATCGCGATCCTGTTCATCTTCGTCCACTACTACAAGGTGGTGCGGCACGGCCACTCGCTGCCGCCGGAGTTGGAGACGATCGGCGAGGACACGGCGCGCAAAGTGCCGCAGGATAAACGCGTGCCCTTCTTGCCCGATGTTTTCACCAACGAAATTTTGTGGTTCGGTTTAATCGTGGCGGCCCTCGTCGTCCCGATCGCCCTCAACATCTATCACGCGCCGTTGGAGCACGCGGCCAACTCGCAGAGCACGCCGCTGCATACCGTGGCGCCGTGGTACTTCCTGTTTGCTCAGGGCTGGCTGAAGCTCGGCGACAAGTCTTTCTTCGGGGTAATTCTGCCGACGATCCTGGTTGGCATTCTGATGCTGTGGCCGTATCTGGACTACAACCCCAGCCGCCGCTATGGTGACCGCCGGATCGCGATTGCCGCGATGTTCGTCGTCATCGGGCTGCTGCTGGTGTCGTCCTACATGGGCACGCCCGGCTTCCTGGTCACGACCGCGCCGCAGATCGAAATTGGTCACCGCTTCCTGCCGGGTGAGCAGGCCGGCCCGGTGCGCTCGATCCCGTTTGATGAGCTGCTGCCAGGCACATGGAGTACGCAGAGCGTGGAGTTGATACCGGATAACGCCCCCGAACTGCAACGAGTCATGAAAGAGTTGGAGCACGAAGTGGCCGCCGTGCCGCCAGTGCAGACAATCGAGGGCAAGGAAGTGCGCTACACCAACCTCCGCGCCGAACTGCGTATTTCAGTGGCGCAAGGCACTGAGGCCGAACCGACCGTCAAGCAGGTGGTGCTGGTGGTGCGGTGGGACGAAGAGCCGACGGACATCGTGCGGCAGGAACCGGGGTTCTTTGTCGATACGTTTGTCCATCGGGACTCTAATTACTCGGCCGGCGCCGAATAGCCAGGGATGAACAACTATGACGGGTAAAATTTTCGTCGGCATACTGGTTTTCATGATCGTGTTTGCAGCGGCGGGCCTGGTGCTGATCAACGAAGGCGTGCTGCCCGATCAGGAACTCAACGGCACGGGCCGCATGCAGATCGAGGCGCGCGCGCAGTTAGGCCGCTCCATCGAGGCCGGGGCTTTGTTGTACCTCAATAATTGCGCCACCTGTCACGGCCCTAATGGGGACGGCATCGCGGGCAAAGGCCCGGTGCTCAATCCCGGCCTGTTCACACAGCATTTCCCGGAAGTGAAAGCCAGCGGGTATGGCGGCACGCTGCGCGACTATGTGAAAATGACGCTCATCGCGGGTCGCCCGGTTCAATCGGAGTGGGCAGCAGCGCAGGGTGGCTACGCCCAACGCATGCCCACGTGGAGTCAGCAGGTGGGCGGGCCGCTGCGCGACGATCAGATCACCGACCTGACCAACTTCGTGATGAACTGGGAAACCGAGGCTGCGGCCGGGCCGAGCGTGCCGCTGGACTTCAAGCCGGTTGGCTCTGATACCACCACGCCGTTACCTGCGGGTGATGCCGCACGCGGCGCGGATCTCTTCGCGCAGAAGGTGAAGGCCGGCAATAACAGCAATCTGCCGTGCAAGGCGTGTCACTCGCTACAGCCGGGCCAGATTCTGGTGGGGCCGTCTGTCGCCGGGATTGGCACGACGGCGGCTGCTCGCGAGCCGGGCAAGAGCGCAGAAGAGTACATCCGCGAGAGTATTCAGGACCCGAATGCCTACATCGTGCCCGACAATCCGACCTATCTGGCGGGCGGCAAATCGACGATGCCGGCCGGTCTGGGTAACAGCATGACCGAGCAAGACCTGGCGGACATCATCGCCTATCTCGCCAGTTTGAAGTAACACGACTACATCTGCAGAGCGGGCTGCCACGCCCGCTTACGTCCGGCGTTCAGCGGAGCCGTCGCCGCCCGATCTAAACTCAGATCGGGCGGCGTTATTTTGCCCTTGTGTTGCGCGTTGATCGGGCTTACAATAGGCCCACACGGAAACGGAGATGCCTGCGACGACGCAGCCTCCAATTCCAAATAAGGAGCGTAGTAAATGGCAACTGGTACAGTGAAGTGGTTCAACGATGCGAAGGGTTTCGGTTTCATCACACAAGATGATGGCAGTGACGATGTGTTCTGCCACCATACGGCCATCCAGATGGAAGGGTTCAAGACCCTGAAGGAAGGCCAGAAGGTGGAGTTCGAAGTCACCAAAGGCCCCAAGGGCCTGCAGGCCCAGAACGTTCGAACGGCCTAGCAAATCCTGTTCGCACCACGACTGCCCGATCTCGTCATGAGGTCGGGCAGTTTTGTTTGGCCGGCCTGATCTGTGGCTAACATGATCCGCATCATAGGCGCGGCGTCGGTCACCTGCTACTATGCAAGGATAAATTTACTGGAAGGTGAAACGATGAACGAAGAAACCATGATCGATGTGCGCCCGATTGCGCCCGCGCAGCGTCACCCGCTGATCTTTGGCACCTTTGAACAGTTGGCGGCCGGTGAGACATTTGTCCTCGTCAACGATCACGATCCTAAGCCGCTGTTCTATCAGTTCATGTTTGAGCGCAACGGTCAATTCACCTGGGACTATCTGGAACAGGGGCCGACTGTCTGGCGCGTGCGCATCGGGCGGTGTTAGCGTGAATGCCCGACCGCGCAGCCGCTTGCATGTGCCCATCCTTGGCGCAG
>JAUQXD010000170.1 GCA_030834835.1 Thermoflexales bacterium
GCAACCTTTGAAGGTTGCCCGGTTGTGTTTGTGGATCAAGTGGCCTCGGAGGTTTTTTGGCGGCAGTCAGTCATGTCTGCCGGCCCGGAAAGCCTCCGAGGTCCTGTCACGGCTGCAAGCCGTGGTGAGCAGATTGGACAGACAGCACCGCTGTGCCTCAACTCCTTTGGGGCTCGAGCGGTGGCCGGTTCTTCCGATAGGAGTTTTTGAGGGCGATCTTGCCGTTTCGAAACGTGAATAGATCGCACCCATTCACCTCGACCCGCGTCCCATCGGCCCTTGTTCCGGTGAACGTCCATTCTGAGACGCCCCGCTCGCCCTGCACAAAGTGACGGGCGTTAGCCCAGTGGGCATCGGGAAAGGCCGTCCAGACTTCCACGTAGCCCGCGCGGACCGCCTCTGGCCCGGTATAGCGCGTGCCATAGACCTCAGGACCGGCAGAGGCTTCAAAAACGCAGTCGTCCGTCATGAATGACATCAGCGCTTCCGCATCATGGCGGTTCCATGCTTCGGCAAACGCCTGCAAGGTTTCGACAGTAACCCGTTCGTTCGCGTTCGACATATACGCTCTCCTGTCTGTCCGAATGGGAGGTGATGATCGTCACCCAACATCCTGTGCGTTTGTAGTCCGCAAGCCGCCCAACGCTCGAATTAAGACGCGCCACGAAGCGGCGTCGGCTTGAATGAATTGTCAGGCGGCTCCACCTGGACCGCCTTTGTGTACTTCATAGCGCAACTCAGCCATGCCAGCACCCAGCTGATGAACAGACACCAGGCGCAGAACCGGGCTTAGCACTCTGCGAGGGAAAAGCGGCTTACCCTTGCCGAGGGTAGCCGAACCAACCTGGATGATAAGTTCGTCCAGTAAACCAGCATCGTAGAACTGGCCCGCGAGATCTCCGCCGCCAACTATCCAGATGTTTTTGGTACCAGCAGCAGCTCGCATTTCAGCGTGGACATGGTGCACATCTCCATTGACGAATCGGATGTTCGCACCTTCGATTACTGGAAGCTTGCGACTAGAGAATATCCAGGCTGGTTGAGTATATGGCCACGTTGAGCCAGTCTCAGCGGCAACCTTTTCTGCGTTGCGCACCAGCCACTCGTAAGTTGCTGATCCCATTGCCAACGCACCCACAGCTGAAATGAACTCTGGATAGCTGGAGTCATTCAGGTCGCCGAGCGGAAACAGCCAGTCAAGTGAGTCATTCTCAGTAGCAATGAAGCCATCAAGACTTGTCGCTGTGAAGTACTGTGTTTTCATTCTTGTATGCAGTCCCTAAACATGATTTCATGCGCTCAGCGCCCTCGATGTCAGCCGCCGCCCGCCGACCTCAGCCCCGATCTACAAAGCATTAATCGAGCGCGCATCCGTTTATTCGATGTCTGTCCGTGACCGCAGGTATCTAGCTGCACACTGTGTCGAGTGGCGTTGCGTGCTGCCAAACAGTCTCACAGTCTGAAAATAGCCTCGATAGGTTTTTTATCATCTACTCGATAAACGGCGACTTCTTCGATGATCGTCTGGAAGATAGCGTCCATCTGCTGGCTGGCCTCAAGTGCGGTGAGAAAAGTAGCTTTACCTTTCAACCGCCCAACAGTGAGGTGAGGAACATAAGTGTGCTCAACGCGCAAGTACTCGGCCAGTATGCCTGAATACAAACGATCGTGCAGTTCAATGAGTTGGTCATTGCCGCGCTTGATATTCATGAACAGATATTCATCGTCTGACCCAGTGATGCCATGTAACCGGATTGGAAACGGACTTAGCCCTTGAATAGCTTGCCGGATGTGTGCTTGTAATGATTCTACTAACAAATCGCTCTCGAATGGAAATACCAGTGTAATGTGTGGCTCGATGGTCATTGCGAGCGGGTCGAATTGTTTTCTGAGTTGTTCAATATGGAAGATGTTCTCAAACTTTGGGAAAACGACGATGGCACGTTTGGATTTGCTCATATTCTAACCACGCTCTGGTTGTGAGCGCCGCCCAACGTCCGGGCATCAGCCTTCGCCCACCAACTCGATCGCCAACCGTTGGAACTCACGCTTAGCTCACGCCGCTGGGCGGCTCACTGCACACCGATGTTGGCCGCGGCCTGCGGAACAAGTGCGATGCGTATCAACCTTACTCCGAATCTACAAAACGTCAGCCAAGCACGCATCCGTTTATTCGTTGTGCGAAGCAATCCGTTGACGGCATTTATCCGACTACTCACCGTGTTGGGCGGCCTTTTGGAGGCTACTGTGTGTCTGTGATCTCTTTCTTCTCTTTCAACTCTCGGATCATATTTATGGTGTTCTGGTTGTTTGGGTCTAATTTGAGCGATTTTTTGTAATTCATAATTGCCTGGGCTTTATCACCCTTGATCATATAGGCTTCCCCTAAACTATCGTAAGCAGCAGCAGACTTTGGAAAATTAGAGATGTTATATTCAAAAAGGGCTATTGCTTTTTTTACATCCTTCATCACGTATAACATGATGTATCCCATGCCAATCACATACCCTTCAGGTGGCAAGATGTTGCCGCCCAGGTGTTTTGACAATCTATTAAAACGAGTTTTCATTGCGGGCAGGCTTTCCAGGCCAGCATGTTTAAAGCCATCGAAAATATATAATAAGCCGTGATATAAACTCAACAGAGGTACCGAAACGTGATCCTCCGCCTCGAAGAATTGAAAGCCAAGTTGGAAGTTTACACTTCGCGCAGTATCCAGTGCTTTTACTAATTTTCGTATGGCTTTCCGCGATTTAAGAGGGTTGAAATTTGGGATCTTTGGAGTATTGGCTGAAGATATATATAAGGTTTTGCGCAGTTTCCTGATGGTTCTGATTTCATTTTCGGCAGTATGAATAAGAAGTTGGTTGTCCCACCAAAGACTGGGGTCTATGGCCACATAGGCCCGGAACATTTCGGGTTCATTCAGAAGCGCGTGGATAGCCAATAAACCGCCCAAAGAATGACCTACGAGGATTCGCACGGGGAGTGTGGGGAATCTTGAATCAATCTGCGGGAACAGTTCGTCCCGCATAAA
>JAUQXD010000171.1 GCA_030834835.1 Thermoflexales bacterium
ACTCGCGCCCGAATGCGCGCCGTCCAAGCCATCGAGCGTGTACTTGCGATCGAATGGATTGGCCTCAAATGCAGGTGATTTCAACAGCGCGTCTAGTCGGGTCGCCACGCTCGATCGGGTGCTCGCATCCCACACCCGCGCTTGCTTCGTCCAGAACACCGTGTACGAATAATCGATCGGCTCGCGTTGGGCGACGCGTCGTTCGCGTTCGGCCTCGGCTTGCTGGGATTGCGTCAGGGGCGGCTCGCTTTTGATCGTCCGCTTGAACAGCTTCATAACGCCAACTCCATGATCCATAGGCCAAAATGCTCAGGATTGATCTGATAGCCCGCCTGGGTCAACGCTTCGATCAATGGCACATAATCGCTGACGCCCGCGCTCACTTCCGATCGATGCAGCCGCGCCGCCAGACCGCGCATCTGCCGCGCCAGTTCGATCACCGCGTCCGGCTCGCCGTCGAGGTGATCGATACGCAGGCGATGCGATCGATTGTCTTCGCTATCGTCGTCGTATTCGGCAGAGCGCACGACCGCCCAGGCCGCCACGCGCTCAGCGCGCCCATCGGGCGTCTTCAGGCCGAAGGCTCGTCCTTCGCTCATCGCGCGCGCGATGGCTGATTCAGTCATCGTCTGCACCGACCACGCATCGCGAAACGCGTTGTGCTGATAACACACCAACGGCGAATCAAGCCAAGCGAACATCGCCGGGACATCAGCCGCCGTTAATTGCGAGGGCGCATCGAATTCATCAGAAGCAGCTGCCAGTCGTGCGGCAAAAGTAACGGTATGCTGAAAGCCCGTCTGCACGCCGATGGTCTGGCTGCCCACGTTCTCGCCGCCCGTCATGTAGCGAACGACCTTGCCGCCCAATCGCCGCGCCAGCTCGACGTGATAGCGATTCAGCGCGGACGCGATGCCGCGCCGTCGGAAGTCGGGATCGACGCGCAGTCCCTCGAACCACCACTCGCCGTCGCCCAGATCCGTGAGCTTCGCAATCGCCACAACTTGATCATCAAGCAGCGCCGCCGTAAATTCGCCAGACTGATCAGCTAACCAATCGTCGAAAACGTCGCGGATGTAATCGTCCTCAGCTGGTCCCCAGGTGTGCGCGGTAAAAGCCAGAATTCGATCTTTGTCTGCCGAAACAACTGGACGAAACGTCACTATCTCTGTCATGATGTTGAAAGTGTACCACAGCAAAAAGTAAGGGCGAGTCACTGACTCGCCCTTACCCTAACTTCGTCTGGTAGTTAAAACTGCACCAACAAATACACGAAGCTGACCTTCGTCGGCTAGTCGGCATAGGCCGACTTCGCGCGGTTGTTGCTGCGAATTCATTCGCCAGGGCATGATGCTAATTAGCGTCGATCGCGGCCACCGCCGCCCGATCGACCGCGATCACCACCGCCTGATCGACCACGATCGCCGCCGCCCGAGCGGCCACGGTCGCCGCCACCACTCGATCGGGGCTTGTCGGCCTCGCGGGCCTGTTCGGGCGTCAGCCCTTCCAGCACCGCGCGCCGACTCAAGCGAATCTTGCCTTGCGGATCGACATCGGTGACCATGACCATGACTTCGTCGCCTAACTTCACCACGGATTCGACCGTGGGGGCGCGATAGTCGGCCAACTGGCTGATGTGCACCATGCCGTCGGTGCCGGGCGCGATTTCGACAAACGCGCCGAAGTCGGTGATGCGTACGACCTTGCCGGTGTAGATCTTGCCGATCTCGACGGACTCAGTCAGCCCTTCGATGCGGGCGCGCGCGGCTTCAGCCATCACGCCACTCGTCGAGGCGACGTAAACCGTGCCGTCTTCGTGAATGTCGATCGTTGCGCCGGTCTCGTCCTGGATGGCGCGCACGTTCTTGCCGCCGGGGCCGATGAGGGCACCGATCTTATCGGGGTTGATGTGGATCGTCGCGATGCGCGGCGCGTGCGGCTTCAGGTCCTCACGCGGCGCGGCCAGCGCGCCCTTGATCACATCGAGAATGGTCAGGCGCGCTTCACGCGCCTGCGCCAGCGCCTGCTCCATAATTTCTTTGGACAGGCCCTTGATCTTGATGTCCATCTGCAGCGCGGTGATGCCTTCGGTCGTGCCGGCGACTTTGAAGTCCATGTCGCCGAGGTGATCTTCCAGACCCTGGATGTCGGTCAGCACGGCGAAGCGGCTGCCGTCGCTGATCAGACCCATCGCGATACCGCCGACAGGCGCTTTGATGGGCACGCCCGCATCCATCAGCGAGAGCGTCGAACCGCAGACCGACGCCATCGAAGTCGAGCCGTTGGAGGACATGACCTCGCTGACGACGCGGATGGTGTAGGGGAAAGCCTTTTCATCGGGAATCACCGGCAACAACGCGCGTTCGGCCAGCGCGCCGTGACCCACCTCGCGACGTGATGAACCGCGCATCGGTTTGGCTTCGCCCGTCGAATACGGCGGGCAGTTGTAGTGATGCAGATAGCGCTTGGTGTCTTCAGGGGCGAGGCCGTCTAACTGCTGCGCGTCCTTCAACGTGCCCAGCGTGGCAATGCTCAACACCTGCGTCTCGCCGCGCGTGAACAGGCCGGAGCCGTGTGCGCGTGGGCTGAGATCGACTTCAGCCTCCAGTTGGCGGAGTTGAGTCAGGCCGCGGCCGTCGGGCCGGATGCCGCGATCGAGAATGCGCGAGCGGACGACTTCCGCTTCGATGTCGTGGAAGACGCTCGACACGACCTTGCCATCGACGGTGTCCTTGAGCGCCTCTTTGACTGATGCTTCCAGTTCGTCGAGCGCATCGTACACTTCGGCTTTCTTGCCGCCCTTCTCGAAGATAGCGGCCATGCCGCCGCCGACCTTCTCGCGCACGGCCGCAGCCAGGTCGGCCGCCACCGCGAACCTGGGATACGACGTGTTCTTGGGCTTGCCCAGCTGCGCCCGCATCTGGTTTTGCAGTTCGATCATCGGCTGCAACGACTTGTGGGCGAAGTCCAGCGCTTCCACCATCAGGGCTTCGGGCAGTTCGTTCGCACCGCATTCGACCATCAGGATGGCATCGGCGGTGCCGGCGAGCCGCAGATCGAGTGTGCTCTTGCTCAGTTCAGTCGAGGTGGGATTGACGACGAATTCGCCGTCGATGTAGCCGATGCGCACCGCACCGACCGGCCCCTCAAAGGGGATGTCGCTGATCGTCAACGCGGCCGACGCGCCATTGATGGCGAGCACGTCGATCTGATGTTCTTGATCGGCGGACAGCGACGTGATGACGACCTGTACGTCGTTGCGGAAGTCGCTGGGGAACAGCGGGCGCAGCGGCCGATCGGTCAGGCGGCAGACCAGAATCGCCGCTTCGCCGGGGCGGCCTTCGCGCCGGAAAAACGAGCCGGGGATGCGGCCCGCCGCGTACAGTCGCTCCTCATACTCAACGCTGAGCGGGAAAAAGTCGATGCCTTCACGCGGCGTCTTCGCCATCGTGGCGGTGGTCAGGATGAGCGTGTCGCCCAGGCGCACCGTCACCGCGCCGCTGGCCTGATTGGCCAGCTTGCCGGTTTCAACCGTAATCGTGTCACGGCCAAGCGTGGTCGTGAATGTTTTTGCTTCGTTCATGGGGTTTGACCTCCAGTGGTCAGTAATTTGGTGCGGGGGAGGTCAGGGACTGGAGAGAAAAATGAACAAGTAACAAGTAACAAGTAACAAGTAACAAAGATCGTGGCTTTGCTCATTGTTCATTGTTCATTGCTCATTGTTAATTGCTCTCTCCAATACCTGCTCTCCGTGCCGCGAAAAAGTCGTTCAGCGGATCAGGCTAATCGGAAGCGGGTCACCTCCTCTGGTGATAAACGCAATGCGAGTAGATGGTTGGACCACGCATCTACTCGCATCGAATTGTAGTGCTACGTTCCTCCGCCAGTTGCGGACGCGGAGCGGGATGACACCATCGAGAACTTACTTGCGCAGGCCAAGACGTTGCAAAATCGCCTTGTAGCTGGCCGGATTGGTGCGAGCCAGATAGGCCAGTTGGCGTCGGCGCTGGCCGACCATGACCAGCAGGCCGTGCCGCGAGGTCTGATCGTGCTTGTGCGTCGATAGGTGCTTCGTCAACGAGTTGATACGCGCCGTCAACAGTGCGATTTGCACTTCGGGCGAACCGGTGTCGGTTTCGTGCGTGTGATACCCGGTGATGATTTCGGTCTTTTCGTCTTTCGACAGCATGTTACTGACTCCTTAAGGTTATCACGTGCCGGGCGGCTGTACGCCAGACCGTGTAATTCGAATGCGGCGCGATTGTACCACGGAACAGAGAACCTCACAACGAAGGGGAAAAGCCGGCCACTCCTTCGACTGCGCAACGCGGGCGCATCCAGAGCGGAACGAAGTGAAGTCGAAGGGACGCCCGCGTCGCGCCGCTCAGGATGCAGCCAGCCCGCTGTTTGCGCTCTGACTCAATCCGGCTACAATCTGCGCACACTCAACTGGAAGGCGATTATGGCAAACGTCCGTTTCGACAAGTATTACAAATATGCTGAACTCACGACGGTGCTGCAAGCCTGGGCCGTGGAACAACCCGATCGATTCCGCCTGACCTCGATCGGCAAATCGTACGAAGGGCGCGACATCTGGTTGGCGACCGTGACCAACTTCGCCACCGGCCTGGACACCGAGAAGCCCGCGTTTTTCATTGAAGCCAACATCCACGCCGTCGAAGTCACCGGCTGCACGGCCACGCTGCACCTGATCGATAAATTGCTCACGCAGTACGGCAGCGATGAGAAGGTCACGCGCGTGCTGGACACCCGCGCCTTCTACATCGCGCCGCGGCTGAACCCCGATGGCGCGGAACTGGCACTGGCCGATCGGCCCAGGTTCGTCCGCTCGAGTGTGCGCCCCTACCCGCGCCTCGATCAGCAGGACGGCCTGATCGAAGAAGACGTGGACGGCGATGGCCGTATCCTGATGATGCGCGTGCGTGACCCGAATGGCGCGTGGAAACCGTATCCCGATGATCCGCGCTGGCTGATCGCGCGCGAACCCGACGACGCGCCGGATAGCGGCGAGTTCTATCGGTTGCTGCCGGAAGGCTCGATCCAGAATTACGACGGCGTCACGATCAAAGTCGCGCCCGCGCGCGAGGGGTTGGACCTCAATCGCCAGTATCCGATGGAGTGGGCGCCCGAAGGCGATCAGAAAGGCGCGGGGCCGTATCCGACTTCAGAGCCGGAAGTGCGCGCGATGGTGCAAGCCGTGAACGATCGGCCCAACATCACCGGCTACATTACTTACCACACGATGAGCGGCGTGCACTTGCGCCCCTACTCCGCGCACGCCGACGACGACCTGCCCACCGACGATCTGCGCACCTACAAATTCATCGGCGAGCGGGCGACTAAGTTCACGGGCTATCCGGCTAAATCGGTGTTTCACGATTTCAAGTACGAGCCGAAGCAGGTCATTCGTGGCGGCTCCGACGATTGGATGTACGATCACCTGGGCGTGTATGCGTGGACGACCGAGTTCTGGAGTCCGCAGCAGCAGATCGGCTTGAAGGACTATCACTTCATCGAGTGGTATCGCGATCACCCGCTGGAGCACGATCTGAAGTTGCTGAAGTGGAACGATGAAACGCTCAAAGGCAAAGGCTACGTCGATTGGTATCCGTTCGAGCATCCGCAGTTGGGGCCTGTGGAATTGGGCGGCTGGGATCAAATGTACTCGTGGACCAATCCGCCCGCCGAGTTGCTGGAGAAAGAAATCGCTCCACACAGTGACTTCGCGATCTTCCATTTGCTCATCTCACCCAGGTTGGACGTGTACACCCTGGAAGTCAAGCCGTTGGGCGCGGATGCTTATCACGTGCGATTGGTCCTGTGTAACACGGGCTGGCTGCCGACGGCCATCACGCAGAAGGCAGTCGATCGCAAGGCGGTGCGCCCCATCGAAGTGGAATTGACGCTGCCCCATGGCGCGAGGTTGATCAACGGCGAGAAGAAAGTCGAAGCGGGACAGTTGCAAGGCCGCTCGCAGAAACGCAACCTGCTATCGACGTATGCCGACGATACCAGCGACCGTGTGAAAGTCGAGTGGGTCATCGCCGCACCCCATGGCGGCACGCTCAAAATCGAGGCGCGGCATCAACGGGCGGGCGTGATTCGGCGCGAGGTTGAACTGAAGTAAAAGACTGAGCCACGAAGGACACGAAGTCTCACAAAGCAATCTTAGTGAGCTTCGTGTTCTTCGTGGTTTAGAAAAACGAAGTCTGCGTGTAGGCCGAGAGATCATCTCGGCCTACATCGTCCCATGGCAGCG
>JAUQXD010000172.1 GCA_030834835.1 Thermoflexales bacterium
GCGGTCAACGGATATTGAAACGGACAAGCGGATAGAAGCGGACGCGCGCATCGATTGATGTTTTGTAGCAAAGGTTTTAGGCTGGTCAGCAACGCCCTTGTTCCGCAGGCAGCGCCCAACACGGCTTGCACCCGACCGCCGATCATGCCGAAGTTGAGCATCCGTTTTGACGGTTGGCGATCGGGTTGGTGGCGGTGGCTGACGCCAAAATCGTTGGGCGGCGCTCCAGAAGGTCAAACAGGCAATAATAGTAAGGAGAGAACAGTGAGCAATATAATAAGAGGCGATGTTAACGATGAAGAGGCACAGTCCGGGTATGTTGAGGCCGGTGATTTTGTCTTCCTATCTTATTGCGTAGGAAATGTTGGGAAATCAGTCGAAGAGCAGATCAATGGCGCTTTGGACCACATGGAAAAAAGGCTGGCTGAGGTAGATCTCAAGTTGAGCGATGTAGTAAAACTAGACATTCTTTTGAGAGACGCGTGGAATATTCCAATCATGGAAAAAGTGTTCAAGGAAAGATTTGGGGGAGTGTATCCTGCACGTAAAACCATCTCTACAGATTTCGCTCATGTTGGAGGCCCGGATGGGCTACAGGTGCAGATTGATGGAATTGCATACCGGGGGAAGGAAGATTAGAAATACGTGCCATCCAACATAGCGTGCAGCCAGGCCGACAGCGGCCCGCTTTGCGAACCGGACACACTGCGCGGGACAAAAGCGGATGCGCCGTCGACGATTTGCTTAAGGCCATGACGAAGACCCTTCAGGCACCTCGCCCGAAGGGTCTTCGTTTTACAAGTCGCCCACTAATCTACCGATTACCAATTTACCGATTTACCAATCTACTAATCCCCAGCCTACTCCACCGTCACACTCTTCGCCAGATTCCTCGGCTGATCCACATCCGCGCCACGTCGTACGGCGATGTAATAGGCCAGCATCTGCATCGGGATCGACAGCAAAATCGGCGTCAGCAGCGCGGGCGCGGGCGGCACGTAGATCACGTGATCGGCCTTGCGCTTGATGGCCTCGTCGCCGTCGGTTGCCACCGCGATGACGATGGCACTGCGCGCCTTGGCCTGCTCGATCTGGCTGGTCATCTTATCGTACACCGCATCCTTCGGCGCGAGGCAAACCACCGGCATGTTCTCGTCAATCAGCGCGATCGGCCCGTGTTTCATCTCCCCGGCCGGATAGCCCTCCGCGTGGATGTACGAGATTTCCTTCAACTTCAACGCGCCTTCCAGCGCGATGGGATAGTTGATGCCGCGCCCCAGGAACAGGAAATCTTCGTAGTGATAGAACTGGCCCGCCAGCGCTTCGATCAACGGCGCGCGATCGAACAGGTGGCCGATCAAGTCCGGCAAGCGAGCCAGATCATCCACGACCTGCCGCAGCCGATCGCCCGTCAGCGTCCCACGGAGTTGCCCCAGATACGCGCCCAGCAGATATTGATCGACCTGCGAGCCGGTAAACGTCTTCGTCGAAGCCACACCCACTTCCGGCCCAGCCTGAATCAGAATCGCGCCGTCGCTCACCCGATGGGCCTGCGACCCGATCACGTTGGTGATGGTCCACAGCGGGCAGCCCGCGTTATCGGCCAGTTCCATCGCGGCCAGCGTATCGACCGTCTCGCCGCTCTGTGTCAGCGTCAACACCGCCACTGACGGATCGATCACGGGGTTGCGATAGCGGAACTCCGAGGCGATGTCCACCTCGACGGGGATGCGGGCCAACGACTCGATCATGTAACGCCCGACGAGCGCGGCGTGCCACGACGTACCGCACGCGGCGATCACCATGCGGCTGATCGCACTGGCCGAGTGCGGCGTCAGGTTCATTTCGGGCAGTTCGATGACGCCGTGATCGAAATCGGCGCGACCACGAATCGTGTCCGTGATCGAGCGGGCCTGCTCGAAGATTTCCTTCTGCATGAAGTGGCGATATTCGCCTTTCGCCGCCGCGATCGGATCGTAGGGCACGTTATGCACGGGCGCTTCGACCGATTCGCCGTCGAGCGTGATGATCTTATAGCCATCTTTCACGATCACGGCCATCTGCCGCGATTCGAGGAAGATCAACTTGCGCGTGTAATCGAGGATGGCGGGCATATCGGACGCGAGGAACATCTCGCCGTCGCCCAGGCCCAGCGTCACGCCGCCGGCATTGCCGATGCGGGCCGCGATCAACCGATCGGGTTGGCGCTTGTTCATCAAGACGACGGCTTGCGCGCCTTGCAAGCGGCTTAACGTTAAGCGCGCTGCTTCTTCAAACGATTGACCTTCTTTGGTGTATTCTTCGACCAGATGCACGATCGTTTCGGTATCGGTCTCGCTCTTGAAGATGTGGCCTTTTGCCTGCAATTCGTGGCGCAGATCGAGGAAGTTTTCGACGATGCCGTTGTGGATCACGACGAGGTCGCCGGTGCAATCGAGATGCGGATGGGCGTTGGTGGAATTCGCTTTGCCGTGCGTGGCCCAGCGCGTGTGCCCGATGCCGATCGGCCCGGCGATGGGACTGGTGAACAGCAGGTCGCGCAGCGCGTCGAGTTTGCCCGCGTCGCGGCGCACTTCCACGCGATCATTCTGGATCACAGCGATTCCGGCGGAATCATAGCCGCGATATTCGAGTCGTTTCAAGCCATCATAGATGACGGGCGTCGCATTTCGCGGCCCGACATAGCCAACAATGCCACACATGAGAACCCTCCTGTTGGGATGCCCTTGCACTCGCCCTCGCCCTGTTAGGGAGAGGGTTGGGTGAGGGTAGGTTGATATTACGCCACCACGCCACGCTTTGTACGTGAATCACTTCACGCCTTTAACGTCGCGCTTGCATCAATCAGGAGGGGAATAGATAAGGGTCGTGGCTGACCCTGACGGCATCCGCTGATACCTCGATGTTCCTGGCGTTGCGCCAGTTAGCTCTGCCCCGCGGCAGGAACCGTCACCTCGTCAACTGGTGTTAGTTACTTGGTAAATTGGTTACCTGGTAGATTGGTAAATTAGTCGCTCACTGTCCGTCACTAATTTATAATCTACTAATTTACTAGGCTACTAACTCCAGCCCATGCGCTGTCTTTCCCCGATGTTGGTTCGTTTCACCTCCGATTTGCAGATTTGACTACGCCCACATTCTATCAGAAATTGGTTTGCCCACAATTGGAATACGGGGGCAAAGTGAACATGATCGAGTAAGGATTCCGTCAAAGACCTGAACTACCAGAGGTCTTCCGATTCCGTCCCCGAAGACTTTGCCAGGGCCAGATGGCGCCCAAGAGCGCGCCAATGAATCCAGCCATAACAGTCCAGCCGAGAAGATAGCGAATAAGCCGACTGAGACCGACGGCTAGAGTGTCTCCATTCACACCTACTGTAAACAGATCGAGCAACCAACTCATCGCACCAGAAAGCAGACCAATACCTGCACCAAAAACAGCAAACCGAATCGCCACCACTGCCGCTGCTCGTGCGTGCGTACCGATTATTCCACCACTAAGCGCACAAACTGGTGGAATAGTCGTCCATGCCGCTACTGACCAGTTTTGCCATAGGACAACTGCGCATCCGATGAGAAACCCAATCAATGTGCCAAGCACGACGTTCTTGTAAGCGTGCTTGCCTTCCGAAGCAATTTTGTCGCCAAGATAGATGCCACACACAGCCAGGAACGTCGAAATAACAAAGGCCGTAGCCAGCGAAGCATTTTCTGTTAAGGCGCCCAAGCCGCACATCGCCAGCAGCAGCCCGTAGACAAACCGGCCGATTCTCAACGGCCATGCCTGATTCATGTGGGGCTCCTAGAACTCCGACGAGA
>JAUQXD010000173.1 GCA_030834835.1 Thermoflexales bacterium
GCCGAGCGGCCGATGATGCCATCTTCGTTCAACGAGGTATCGAAGACGCGATCCGCGCCGTGCTTCAACTGCATGTCTGTCGTTGCGCCGTGCACGCCGCCTTTCACGCCGACATCTTCACCAAAGATCAATAGTTTTGGATTAGCGATCAACTCCGCTTCCAGCGTGCGCTTCACTGCGTCGAGCAAATTTAATCGGACGCCGGGTTCGGGCGGATGTGGCTCACTCACCGTGATTGATGTGCCTTCATAGAAGACGTGTTTAGTTGCAGAAGTTGGATCAGGCTCAGGTTGCGCAAGCACCTCATCACAGGCCGCGCGGACTTCGCGCTCAACCTGATGCTCCAACTGTGTCCATTCGTCGTCAGTCATGATCGAGTTGGCGATCACGTATGCCTTGAGGTTCGGCAGCGGATCGTGCGCCGCTTCCGCTTCACGCAAGTCCTTCGACTTGTACGATTGATTATCGACAAAAGAATGGCCGTTCAGGCGCGGCACACTCAATCGGAGCAGCGTCGGGCCGTTGCTGGCGCGCACGTGTGAAACGGCTTGATCGATTTTGCTGGCAGTCTTGATCGGATCAGTGCCATCACCCTCCAACACGCAGAGATTACTGAACGACGCGAGGTTCTTAGCGAGGTTGCCGCCGGGCGTTTGATACGCACTCGGCACGCTGATGCCATAGGCGTTGTCTTCTATGAAGAACAGATACGGCAAGTTCTGCGTCGTCACGATGTTGAGCGCCGCCCAAAAACCGTTGGTGGCCGTCGAGCCGTCGCCACCACACGCCGCGACGATGCAGCCATTCCACGTCTCATCGTGCAGCACGCGCTGGTGATAGCGAATGGCCTGCGCCCAACCGACGGCGGGTGTGTACTGCGAGCCGACATCGCCAGCGGTGGGCAGCACCAACGCGCGCCCGCGCCGATCGAGCATGTGCACCACGCCGATGTCGCGCCCGCCGGTGAGGCTGCCGGCCTTCGCCATCGAACCGGCCAGCGCCTCCCCGACATTTAGACCACTTGCAAACAAGAAGGGTCGTGAACGATAATACACGCCAGCCGCATCATGGGGAGCGTCAAGGGAGAGACCCAGCAACACCTGCGCCAGTTCGTGCCCCCGCGCTGAAAATTGATACGTGACTTTGCCGTTCGGCACCAGCTCTGTCTCTTCGAGTTGATCGACCGCGCGCGAAGTCAACACGTACTGCGCTACTGCGCGCCAGTCAATAGATGTCTGGAGCATAATCCTCTCCTTGGCGAAAGATGATGAGTGACGATTGACGAGTGAACCGCAGACACGCCGCATCTCACTCGTCAATCATCACTCGTCACGCACTATGCATTGTGCATTCAAATTATAGCCCAATGCACCGTCGCACCCACAAGGAGGTTCACACCGCTCACCCACCGCGCCGCTATCGTGATCTTGATCGAACCTGTTACGCTAATCAAGAGGGAGGTTGTGCAACATGTTCACATCACGTTCGTTTCGACTGGTTGTCCCCATTGCGATCGGGTTGGCCGTGATCGCTTTCGCGTTGATCGGGCTGATGGCTGCGCCCGTGCGCGCGATCGATCACGAAAGCGCGGCCCCGATCGATTCTGCGTCTCCCATCGTCCCGCTCGCGCCCAATCTAACCGTGATCCCGCTGGCGACGCCGCCCACTATCAATGGTGTGTGCGATCCGGCCGGCGAATATGCTGACGCGCTGGCGCTGCCGTATACCGATGCGTTTAGCACCACGCGCACCGTTTACGTGAAGCACGATAACATCAAACTGTATGTGTGCATGGTGGGCGCGGCAGGCACGTTTGACGCGCGCTTTGCCAGCGTGTACCTGGACACCTTCAATTCGCGCCTGCTCGTCGCCGGCAGCACCGACTACGCCCTGCGCGCCGACATCATCACCGGCACGTTGAGCAGTTTCAAGGGCACCGGCGTGCCCAATGGCTACACGCCGATCAATCTTTCTGGCTGGACGGCCGCTACTGCTGGTGGGCCGGGCCAGAACTTCGACATCGCCGAATATGCCATCCCGCTGTCGATAACAGGCGGCTGGTGCGGTCAACCGTTTGGACTGGCTGTGTATCATCATTGGGTGAAAAGTGTTGGCGACGATTACGGTTGGCCCAGCGCCACGTTCTTTGACTCGCCCAAAACGTGGACCGAAGTCAGTTTGCAGGGCACGCCGTCGTGCGCGGGGCAAAGCAATTTAGCCTACGTTTACAAGCGCGACACGACTGCTGCCGCCGATTTCAAAGCCCTGTTGGAAGGCGCGGGCTTCACCGTCGATCTGATCCCGCAGAGTGCCGTCACCGCCACCAACTTCACGCCCTATCACGCGATCTTGATCGCCGACGACACGGGTGAACTGGACACGTGGGGCGCGGGCCTCAGCCAGATCTCGCCTATCACCACGCTCAACAAACCCATCATCGGCATCGGCGAAGGCGGCTATGCGTTCTTTGGACAGCTGGGGTCGTTTATCGGCTGGCCGAACGGCTGGCACGGCCCGCAGGATCGGATTGTAAATCCCGATCCGGCGCCCGGCGCTTACTACGTCGATCCCTACAACCTCACCGGTTTGCTGGGCAGCCCGATCGGTTTGTACAGCGATCCCGTGAATGAAGTGGGCATCTACGTGCCGAATAAACCGCCGTCAGGCATCACCGTGCTGGGCTGGGAACCGGCCAGCGTTCCGAGCGGCCTCAAAGATCACGCGCCGTTGATCGTCGACGGCTGCCATCAACTGTGGGGCTTCAGTGAAAGTCCCACGCGCATGAACGCCACCGGCCAACGCTTGTTCATCAATGCCGTGATCTACGGGCGCTTCTACACCGCCTGCCGCCCGATTCCGGTGCCGCCGCAAAACTGCCTGACCGTGACCAAGACCGCCACGCCCGTCAGCGGCTCGACGGTGCAGCCCGGCGACGCGATCCACTATACGCTGGCTTACACGGTAGCGAATACGGCCGGCTGCGCCACGCAGCGCTCCGTGTTGATGGATAAGGTTCCAGTCAACACCCTCTATGTGCCGGGCAGCGCGAGCGACGGCATTACACCCAACTTCGAGGACAACCTGATCTGGGATCTGGGTCCGTTAGCGCAAGGCGCGACCGGCAGCCAGCAGTTCCGCGTATCCGTCATGGACACCGCCTGCCGCCGACAGGAACCGATCACCAACACGGCCAGGCTTCAAAACGATCTGGGCGTGTTCACCAGCAACACCACCACGCACCCGGTCAACTGCCCGCCGATCGGCTACCCCAACGACGAGCCGCCGTATGCCGAAAGCGAGATCGAGATTTACCCATATCCGATGGTGGCGGGCCGCTCCACCGAATTCAGCGTGCGTGTGATGAATCACTCGGCCTCGGCGCAAGTCGTGACGGTCACATTCCAGACCAGTCCCGCGCGCTTCGGCATCGGCATTCCGTTCAGCGCCATCACCGTGCCCGGCAATCCGCGCGTGATCGTCGTGCCCGCCCACGGTGAAGCCGAAGTGAAGATCAACTGGGCGCCGCCCACCTCCGGCCACTATTGCATTCAGGTGAAAGTGGAGAGCGCGGGCTACGCACCCATCTACACGCAGCGCAATCTGGATGTGACTGAGAACCTGCAGCCGGGCGTGACGGATGTGTTGACGTTCAGCGTCGCCAACCCGACTTCGGTGCCGGCGACCATCACTCTCGTGGTCGATAACACCTGCCCCGGCTGGAGCGCCGTCCTTACCCCGACGAATATCATCGCCGCGAATCCCGGCAACATGTACACGTCTACCCTGCGAGTGACCCCGCCCAATCCGGCGGTGCTCGGCACGGGCTGTCACATCGACATACAAGGCTGGATCGGTGATCGGCTCATCGGCGGCATCCGCAAACTCGATGTGCCCCCCGTCAACCTGACGCCCGCGAATCCGCCGTGGCGTGAGCGCGAAATCACCACCATCCCGACTACGCCCATCTCCGGCACAGTCAATCAGTTCTGCGTCGAGCTGCAAAATCCGCTGACGGTGAGCAAGCAAGTGACGGTTACGTTTAGCGAAGCGGCCTTTGGCGCGGGCGTCGGTTTCACGCCGTTTATGACGCAGACATACACGCTGCCGCCGGGCAGCATCGGCAATCACTGCGTCAACTGGACGCCCATGCCGGTGCCCACGCTGCACCGCTGCCTGCTGGTCACGCTGAGAGTGCCGGGCTTCCTCGATCAGCACAGCCAGCTCAACGTGGACATCGTGCAGCCGTCGCCGACACCGCCCGGCGGCTACAGTTTCCCGTTCATGCTGGGCAATCCCCACGACTTCACCAGCGAGATCGATCTGCAGGGTATCCTCATCGGGCTGAACCAGTGGCAGATCAATTTCGATCCGCCGCTGCCCGATGAGCTGCTGCCCAACCAGGTGCTGCCATTCACGCTGCACCTGGTACCGCTGGTCAATAAGCCGACCGCCATCACCGACACTGGCGATCCCGGTGACTCGCGCCGCGTCGATCTGTACTACACAGTCAACGGTGAAACAGCTGGCGGCTTCAGCGTCTCGTTCGAGTTTGCCAGGCTGTATCTGCCGCTGATTATGAAGTGATGACACGCTGATCAGATGACAAGATGATCGATGCTGCCAGATCATCTTGTCATCCCTTCAGCCTGTGACGTTATACGCCATGAAGTGCTCGCTCACCATCATCGCCCTGCTCACCCTTGCGGCCTGTACAGCGCCGATTACACTTATGCCCACCCCCACGCTCGATGTTCGCCCGATCACGATCGTCACCCTGGGTGACAGCCTGACCGAAGGCGACAAAGACGATTCAAAGGATGGCGGCGGCTGGCCTCGGCGCATCCGATCGATCCTCACGGTCCAACGGCCCGGCTCGCAGGTCATCAATCTCGCGCGAGCGGGCTGGACCTCCTCCGATCTGTTGTATGGCGCGAACGGTGAGCCGAATCAGATCGATCGGGCAGTAGATACATTGCGTCGCGTCGCTGGCGTGAAAATCGCCACCGTGTGGATCGGCGCGAACGATCTGTTCTACCTGTACGAATTCGGCGATCCCACACCCGACGAAGAACGCGTCGATCGCGATCGCTTCATCGCCAACCTCGACGAAACGCTGCGACAACTGAGTGAAACGGGCGCAGAAATTTTCGTGGCGCAGATCGGCGATCCGGCCACGTGGGGTGCACCGGCTGGCGGTCTCTTCTTCTCCACCACCCCCGACGAATGGTCGCGCCTCTCGAAACAAGCCGCCGCGTATGACGCCGCGCTTCAACTGCTGGCGGCCAAATACACCGCCACGCTGGTCGATGTCCACGCCACACGGGTCTTTCACACACCATCACTCATGGACCCCGACGGCATTCATCCCAACGGTCGCGGCTATGATGCGCTGGCGAAGTTGTGGCTGAAGACGTTGATAAGGTGATGCGCCTTACCCCTGACAGGCCGGACCTTTTTGCAGCCCGCTGTGCTCAACAAACACACCCCGAATTCGATCTTCGAGGTGTGTCATATCCGCACATGAGGCTGAGACTCAATCCGCTTCTAACCGCCGCCCCCGCCACCGGTAGGATCGGCCACTTGATCGTGAAGGTCATAATGTTGAGCGTATTTTGCTGCCTCTTTCAGCACCGCTGAGACATCGGCCGCGATGCGTGCCATTGGCAGGCTCAATGACGCGACGAACAAGCCGATCAACAGCCAACGACCGCGACCGTGATCGAGTATGCGATCGATCCATGTTTGGCGCGGCGGACGACCGCAAGGATCGCTGAGGATAGATAACCATGAAAGTAGCGGAGTTCTGCGTTGACGACATTCTGGCCTCGGAAGTTCGTTCGCCGGGTTCTGATCATCGCTACGGAATAAATATCGTGTCGTATCCTCCCCCTGAAGTAGTCGCCCACATCGTCAGCATTCAGAACCAGCTTGAGAGCAGAGAACCGGATCAATATTACTATCCTCCGCTCGATCTTCATTTGACCGTGCTTGAAGTGGCGTCTGGGCTTGATCGTCCCGCATTTGAAAAACTTCTGAATCCGGTTCTAGACAGCGTGTCGTGGCCGTTATCTCATCATTCTGCCCCCTGTCTTCGATCAGCGAGGTTGCGATATGATGAGCGCGCCTGTGCGTGGGTCTTTTCAGAGGTTACCGGATTGGCAGACTTGCAGGCTGCGCTGGCCGCGAAATTTGCCACGAAAGGAATCGCGCTTCACCCACGTTATCGATCGACCTCCGCTCATGTGACTTTCCTGCGGTATATCCGACCGTTACGTTCGGGATTGGAAGAATGGACAGAAACCCTGGACGCTGTTCCAAAGAGCGAAAACCAAGAATGGAAATTGAATGAAATCTGGCTGACGGCAGGCGCTACCTGGTACGGGATGCACGCTCGAATTCAGAAGTATGGTCCATATCGTGTCGCATAGGATGTTGGGAAGCGGGCACCCCATTCGCCTCGCTCATGCCCGCGTATCGATTGCGCGAGATCAGCCTGTCATCTGCCGCGCAGTTCGCGGCGCGTCACCGTGTCACCCATTAATTCAGCAGACATGGCTGCTTTGACCACCCGTCAGCTGTATAATCGCCATCCGGTGACCCACAGCGATGACCACGCAGTCCGATCAGATTGAGTCCAATCTGGAGCAGATTCTGAAGACAGTCGCAGCGCAGCGAGGCGTACCCTTCGCGGCCAGCCTGCGCCTCATCCTGCTGGCCAACCTGGAGCGCGGGCGCATCGACTTCTATTTGAACGACCATGCTCAAGCACAGCTTCACGAGTATGTCTGGCGCGTGGCCGACTACTACGCTCGTCTAAGCCCCTACCTGCACAAACTCCAACAGACAAAATCACCCGACGTGTGGGAGCCGCTATTGCAGACGCTGCGCAAGTGGGCGGGCGCTATCCTGGTGCATACGCCCGGCCTCGCCGGTAATCCAGATCGGTTGTCACCCGACTATGCTGCGGCCGCCGCCGAAAAAATCTTGACGGCCTACTTTCCCTACGACACCGAATTTGATCCCTGGGCGTATGTCCTGGTGAGAAATGTGTGCCGTCAACTGCTGCGACGTGAGCGCTCGCAGGTTGATCCCATCGACGACGACCGGATTGTTCAATTGCCCGATCTGAGGCACGCCGACGTTGAACGCGCACGCGACCTTCGCCGGGAATTGCTGGCCGCGATCGAACAACTGTCATCCGACGCCCGCCGGCAATTGATTGTGTTACACTACTTTCAGGGCTATTCGCTGCCCGACATCGCCGCCCGGCTGGGCAAAACGATGTCGGCCATCTACAAACTTCACTTTGACGCGCTGGCCGAGCTAAGAAAGATTTGGGCCGGCAAAGAGCATAATGATGAGTAGCAATAGCAATTCGACACCGGCCGGGCCGCCCGACACACCGGCCGCGCTGCGGGCGTTACTCAAGCAACCTGAAAACTGGCCGGATTCAGCCGACCGGCTGCTGTCACATCTGGGACAGGTGTTACCACTTGACCCTATTCCCGATCGTGAGGACGAGACTTTGTTATCGCTGGCGGTTGATGACGCCCTAAGAGGCGTCGATATCTCAATACGTTATCCACTTTTCTTCCAGCAGCTGCTGGTTGATCAGGACTTGCGCCAGGCATTCTTAGATACATTGGAAGCATTGGAAAGCCAGACTATCCCGGTCTCCGCCAGTCCTAAGCCCAGTCTCGATTTCTTAAGCACCCCGCCCCTTCAGCCGATGCTCGAATTTGTGTCACCCATCCAATGGCGGCTCGTCTGGCAAGCGGCCCTCGATCAGATTCAACAGATCTTCTTTTCGGCCGACCAATTCCAGCCGGCTTATCGATCCGATGACTATCTCGAAGACGCCTGGTTCACGCTCTTTCGCAACGAGATTGACATCGATCAGGCGCACGTCAGCGTCGTCCTGGAAGCCGTGCGGCTGATCGCCACACCCGATCAATTGCAGCTGCACATCGCGGTGGGCGTCACACCCGATCCGACCGCGACCCCCGATCGGCTGCCCGACTTGCGTGCCCAACTGATGTGGGGCGCATACGATCAGGCCGTGACCATCACGCAGCGTGGCCGGGCGACTTTTCCGCCGTTGCCGCTCAAGCTTGTCCTGGACGAAACTCATCAACGCATCACCTCAGACTTGCAATTAATCGTCGAACCTGCGCTATAATCCGGGCGTGACCCACGCCACGGGCATCCCCGCTGCTTATCTGACGCTGGCCCAACAGCTCGATCGCGATCTCGCCCGTGAGACCGATCTGGCTCTCACTGCGTCTCAACTCCCGCCGTTGACGACTGAGCTGTTACAGGCATTGGTCGATCAAGCGGAAGTCGCCAGCCTGGATCGACCACGTTACGGCTGGGCCATCTTGGCCGTGGCCGATGCGACGGCCGCTCACATCTCCGATCGGTTTTTGCAGGCCCGCGCGGCCTGGCATCTGGCTCGTGCCGCCAACGATTGGGTGCGGCCCGATCGAGTTGAAGCCGCCCTGCTGCGCGCCCGGGCCGGTTTCGCGGAATTGAATGAACCGGGCTGGCTGGCCGCGTGCGATTGGCAACTCTATGCCGTGCCGTGGACGCGCAACTTCAACGCCGCCGTTACTCAATTGTCTCTGGCGTTAGGGGGTTTGATCGATGCTGGCTTTAGTGCAGGCGTGCCCCACTGTCGCGTGGCACTGGCTTATGCCGCAACATTGATTGGCGACTATGC